>CAYHPT010000189.1:0-3390 GCA_964358435.1 uncultured bacterium
CGCAGCTTGCCGGATGGCTGGCGAGCCCTTCCCGGAGGGCTCGCAAGGCCTTCTGCTCTTGGCGCTAGTCGATGGTGAACTGGCTGGACTCGGTGCGGCTAATGTTGAAGGTCAAACGGAACTCGGCCGGCTCGAGACCGGAACGCACTGCGAGGGGCGGATTCTTGAGCTCTTTGTAGAGGCCAAGCAGCGCGGCAAGGGCGTCATCACCGGGACTGAGCGGGAGATTTCCAAGATCGGCGATATTGACCTGGGGTACGGGGTCACCCTCACAACCCGAGATATTTTCGGAGGTCTGGGGCGCCTGGAGAACCGTGGGGCCGCGGGCGGCGGTCGTCGTGGCCACGCGGGCGGAAGATCCGCGCGCGCTCCCCGCCGCGGAGGTCGCGGCCGCGTTCCGGCCGTGGGTCTCGGAGGTGCACGTGGTCGACGATCCGGTGGACGCGGTGCGCTTCGCCCTGCGCCAGACCGCGGTGGACGACATGATCTGCGCCACGGGCTCCTTCCATGTGGCCGGGCCGGTGCGCGTCCACCTCAAGCGGACGCCGGCGGCGCCTGACGCGGCCTGGGCCAGACGCGCCGGACGAGCGGCGGCAGGCGCGGCCCCGGGCGGGCACTCCGCGGCCTTCGCCGCACCGGCGGACTAGGAGGACGCGATGATCATCGCCGAGCGGAAACCGCTGGACGCGATCCTGGGCATGATGGCCCCCTACCACAAGGTACTGGTGGTGGGCTGCGGCACCTGCGCCTCCGTCTGCCTGGCCGGCGGCGCGCGCGAGGTGGCGGTGCTCGGCTCGCTGGTGCGCATGACCCGACAGACCAACGAGGATCCCATCGAAGTCGCGGAGACGACGGTGCACCGCCAGTGCGACCGGGAGTTCCTCCTGCCGCTGGCGGCCGAGGTGGAGGCGGCCGACGCGGTCTTCTCCATGGGCTGCGGCTGCGGCGTGCAATTGCTGGCGGAGACCTTCCCGCAGCGCCGCGTCTTCCCGCTGCTGGACACGAAGTTCATGGGCGTCACCCTGGAGCCGGGGTCGTGGGCCGAGCGCTGCCGCGGCTGCGGGGAGTGCGTCCTGGACCGCACCGGCGGCATCTGCCCTATCACCCGCTGCTCCAAAGGCCTGCTCAACGGCCCCTGCGGCGGGTACCGCAACGGCAAGTGCGAGGTCGATCCCACGGTGGACTGCGGCTGGCTGTTGATCTTCGACCGGCTGAAGGAGTTGAACGAGCTGGAATCATTGCGGGCCATTCTGGGGCCCAAGGACTGGTCTCACGCTGCGGTCGGCCGACCGCGGCGTGTAGTGCGCGACGACGTGAGAACGAGCGCCGAGGAGGGACATGTATGAGCGCGATTGCACCACTCTCGCCCATGATGAAGAGCGATCTGGAGATCGCCCAGGAAGCCATCTTGCTGCCGGTGGTGGAGATCGCGCGGCGGCTCGGGCTCTCCGAAGACGACCTCGACCTCTACGGCAAGTTCAAGGCCAAGATCCACCTGAATGTCTTGGACCGGCTGGCCCACCGCCCCGACGGCAAGTACGTCACCGTCACCGCCATCACTCCCACGCCGCTGGGCGAGGGGAAGACGACGACGGCCATCGGGTTGGGGATGGCCCTCAACCGGCTCGGGCGCAAGACCATTAACACGCTGCGCCAGCCGTCCATGGGGCCGACCTTCGGCATCAAGGGCGGCGCCGCCGGCGGCGGCCACTCCCAGGCAGTGCCGATGGAGGACTTCAACCTGCACTTTACCGGCGACATCCACGCGGTCAGCGCAGCCCATAACCTCCTGGCGGCTATGCTGGACGCGCACATCATGCACGGCAATGAATTGAAGATCGACTCCTACTCCATCACCTGGCCGCGCGTGGTGGACATCAGCGACCGCGCGCTGCGCAACATCATCATCGGCCTGGGCACCAAGGAGGACGGGCGGCCGCGGCAGACCGGCTTCGACATCAGCGTCGCCTCCGAGGTGATGGCCATCCTGGACCTGGCCAGCGACCTGCGCGACCTGCGCCAGCGGCTCGGCCGCATCGTCGTCGGCACCACCGAAGACGGGCAGCCGATCACGGCGGAGGACCTGAAGGCGGCGGGCGCGATGGCGGTGCTGCTGAAGGACGCCCTCATGCCCAACCTGATCCAGACGCTGGAGAATACGCCGGTGATCGTGCACGCCGGGCCGTTCGCCAACATCGCCCACGGCAATAACTCCATCGTCGCCGACAAGATCGCGCTGAAACTGGCCGACTTCGTCGTCACGGAGAGCGGCTTCGGCGCGGACTGCGGCGCGGAGAAGATGATCAACATCAAGTGCCGCTACAGCGGCCTCAAACTCCACGCCGCCGTGATCGTGGCGACGATTCGCGCCCTGAAGATGCACGGCGGGGTGGGCCGCGTCGTGCCGGGCCGGCCGCTGCCCCCGGAACTGATCAGCGAGAACGTCGAGGCGGTCCAGCGCGGCTGCGAGAACCTGCAGAAGCACGTCGAGAACATGCGGCTGCACGACCTGCCGGTGGTCGTGGCGATCAACCTCTTCCCCACCGACACGGCGCGGGAGATCGAGGCGGTGCGCGAAGCCGCGCTGGCGGCCGGCGCCATGGACGCGGTGACGAGCGATCACCACGCCCGCGGCAGCCTGGGCGCCCTCGAGCTGGCCAACGCCGTGATCAAGGCGGCGGAGTCGCCCAGCGAGATGCGCTTCCTCTACCCCCTGGAGTCCTCCATCAAGGAGAAGATCGAGACGATCGCCACCAAAGTCTACGGCGCGGACGGGGTGGACTACGAGCCGCTGGCCGAGCAGAAGATCAGGCTCTACACGAAGCTGGGTTACGACAAGCTGCCGATCAACATGGCGAAGACGCACCTGTCGCTCTCGCACGACCCGACGTTGAAGAACCGGCCGCGGAACTTCCGCCTGCCGGTCCGGGACATCCGGGCGTCGGTGGGCGCCGGCTTCCTCTACCCGCTCTGCGGCAATATGCGCACCATGCCGGGGCTGCCCAAGACGCCGGCGGCGACAAAGGTCGACCTGGACCTGGAGACGCGGAAGGTGGTGGGCCTCTTCTAGTGCACCCCGGACCGACCGGGAGAGAGACACGATGACCCTGCGCGAAGCACTGGGCAGCGGCAGATTCGTGGTCACCGCCGAGGCGCAGCCTCCCAAGGGCACCGCCGTCGAGGAGGCGCTGCAGCAGGCGGAGGAGTTGCGGGGGCGGGTGTCTGCCTTCAACGTCACCGACCAGCAGAGTTCGGTGATGCGGCTGGGCTCACTCGCCCTCTGCCATCTCCTGGTGGAGCGCGGTCTGGAACCGATCTACCAGGTGACCTGCCGCGACCGCAACCGCATCGCCCTGCAGTCCGACCTGCTCAGCGCCGCGGCGCTGGGGA
>CAYHPT010000190.1:0-3380 GCA_964358435.1 uncultured bacterium
GGAGGGGCTGGGACCGCTCGTCGCTGAGCGGTCTCCGGGGCGCGGCGGCGCGCCATCTGGTGAGACGCCCGCGGGCGAAGAGGAGGCCCCGTAACTCGATGCATCACCGCGTGGAGCGGGAGCTCTCCGCCTACCTCGATCGGGAGTTGACTCTCGACGAGGAGGCGGCGGTCCGCCGGCACCTGGCGGAGTGCGCGGCCTGCCGCGAGGAGTTGGCGCGCCTGCAGCGCCTGAAGAGCGTGCTGGCGGGACTCCCCGCGCGTCCGCTGCCGGAGACCTTCTGGCCCGATCTTCGCCGGGAGGCGCAGCGCCGCGCCGCTGCCGCGCCCGTGCCCTGGTTCAGCGCCTGGCGCACCCGTCCGGCGGTGGCGCTGGCCGCGGCCGCCGTGGTGGTCCTGCTGCTGCTCGTGCCGCTGATCCGCGGCCAGATCGACCGGCTGCGCGCCGCCGAGTTCGGCCTCGACCTGTTCGTCCGCGAGCACGCCATCACCGCGGCCGCCGATCCGCTGGTGGACCGCGCCTATCTCGGACTGCTCGTCACGGACGCCAACCTGCGGATCGTCGGCGCGCGGCGTGAGGCGGTGGCGCGGTGAGGCGCGCCGCGCTCGCGGCCGCACTGGCCGTCCTGCTGGCCCTGCCCGCCGCAGCGCTGGGGCAGGGAGTCAGCGCGCCCCACCGGGCAACGGCCATCCTGCACAGCGTCCTCGTGGCGCCGGCCCTCATCGACTATGAAGGGACGAAGATCATCTCGACGCGGCGCGGCGACCGCGTGGAGACGGTGACGGTCCTGGAGGCGCATAAACGCCCCAACCAGACCCGGCTGGAGTTCCTGTCGCCCGAGTCGCTGACCGGGCGCCTCGTCGTGGACAACGGCGTGGAGGCGTGGCACTACGAGCCGTCGCTGCACACGGCGTTTCAGGGCCCGACACTGACCCGCACCGGCCGGGCCGCGGAGCAACTGCGTGGGCTGCTGGCGGCGTACCGCGTCGCCCTCGCGGGGGCGGAAGAGGTGATCGGCCGCCCCACCTTCGTGCTGGCGCTGGACGCGAAGACCGGCGGGAACCGCCGCCTCATGTGGATCGACCAGGCGACCGGCGTCCCGCTGCGGGTGGAGGAGCAGCGGGGCGGCGAGACCATCTACGCAACCTACTTCACCCGGATCTCCTTCAGCTTGAACCTGCCGGAGGCGCTCTTCCGCTTCCGTGCGCCCGCCGGTGCGCGCATCTTCTCCCTGTTCGCCTCGGAAGATGAGGGGATGACTCTGGAACAGGTGCAGCGGGCGGTGGGTTTCCGCGTGCGCACCCCCGCCGCGCTGCCGCCGGGGATCCGCTTCGACCGGGCCAGCGTCGTTCGCTACGGCCCTGTCGCGGCGGCGGACCTGCGCTACACGGGCTGCGCGGCGCCGATCTCCGTCTTCCAGGTTCCGGCGCGGCGCGTGGCCGGTCAGGAGCGGGTGCCGGCCGGTGAGATCGTGACCTCCGGCGGCGTCTCCGTCCGCGTGATTGAACTGGGCTACTTCCGCGCGGTCACCTGGGAGGAGGGCGGGCTGCGCCTGACGGTCGTCGGCGCGCAACCGCGCAGCGTCCTGCTGGGGCTGGCCGCGCAGTTCTTCCGCCGCTGATGCGTCCGCGACGCCGCTGGATTGTCCTGTTCGCGATTCTGCTGGCGGGCGCCATGCCGTCGGGCGGCATCCTCGCCCGGCAGCCTGCGCGCGGCCAGCCCTACGCGGTGACCGGCGTAGTCCTGAGTGTGGGCCGCGGGCTGCTCACGCTCCGCCTTGACGGCGGCGGCAGCGCCACCTTCCGTCTCGTCGAGGGGACGGCGCTGCCGGGTGCACCGGCGTCAGGCCGGGTGATCGCGGGCGCCCGGGTGCAGGTGTGGGTGCTCCCGGTGCCTGACGGTCCGCCGGTCGCCCTCCGCATCCTGCTGCTGGCCGGTCTCGCCCCGGCCCGTCCCGTCCGGGAGGCCGGCGTGCTGCGCGGGCTCGTGGTGGCGCTGAATGGCAATACCGTGTCGGTCCTGGGGGAGGGGAACGTCGTCACCACTGTCCTCATCACCGGGACGACGGTCATCTCCGGCGGCGCGATCCTGCCCCGCAGCGTCGTGCAGGTGGAGGGGACGCGCAATTCCGATGGCTCGCTGAGCGCCCGCTCTCTTAAGGTGCTGTTCGATCCCCGCGCCGCCATCCGGGTGACCGGCCGGATTGCCCAGCAATGGCCCGGGGTGGGCTTCGTGCTCGCCGACGGCACCGTGGTCACCCTGAGCGAGGACAGCTGGATCGTGCGGGGCACGGCGCTCCGGGCGGCAGCCGCCCTGATCCCCGGCGCCGTGGTCACCGTCCTCGGCGTGGGGGTGCCGCCGTACATCACCGCGCGCGTGGTGGACATCGCACCGTAAGTCCCCAGGCTTCAAAGTGCAGGTCGGCGCCGCGGAGGGCCGGTCCGCCGCGGGCGCGAATGCTGCCTCATTACGCCTGGACGGAGGCGCGATGGATTTCACCGGGTTCCAGCAGCGGATTGCAGCCATCTACGGTGAACGGGACCGGAGGCGCGGCCTCGACGGTACCTTCCGCCGGCTGGTGGAGGAGATGGGCGAACTCGCCCGAGCGCTGCGGCACGGCGATCCGCGCGCCCTGGAAGACGAGGTCAGCGATGTGCTGGCGTGGACGGTCAGCCTCGCCTCCCTCGCGGGCGTGGATACCGCCCGCGCCGTCCGCCGCTATGCGTCGGGCTGTCCCAAGTGCGGCGCCACTCCCTGCGCGTGTCCCGCCGAACCCGTTCCCGCGTCGTCCCTGCCGGGTCCTAATGCATGAGCGTGGTTCGCCTGGCGGTCCTCCTGGCGCTGACCCTGGGCGCCGCGACCGTGGCTGATCCCTTGCAGGTCCACCGTGACGCGGTGGTCGTCGACCTGCACGTGGACACGCTGCTCGACCTGGCGGCGGGCAAGCGCACGCTGGACGGCGCATCCGGCGGCGGGCAGGTGGACATCCCGCGCCTGCGGCAGGGCGGGGTGGACGTCCAGGTCTTCGCCGCCTACATCGATCCGCGGCAGGCGCCGCGGGGGAAGGAGCGCGCCCGTGAGTTGATCACAGCATTTCACCGGGCGATGGACCGGCACGCCGGCGCGATCGCGTCCGCGCGCACCGTCGAGGAGATCGCCGCCGCGGGCCGCGCCGGGAAGATCGCTGCGGTACTCTCGGTAGAAAACCTCGGCGACGCCCTCCAGGGTGAGATCGAGCAGGTGGACCGGCTGTATCGAGAGGGCGTGCGGCTGGCCAGCCTGACCTGGAACCCGGCCAACCTGCTGGCCGACGGCGCGCGGGAAACGCGCCACGGCGGGCTGTCTCCACTGGGACGGAGGGTCCTCGCGCGGATGCAGGA
>CAYHPT010000191.1:0-3376 GCA_964358435.1 uncultured bacterium
GGCGCGGCGGAACATCGAGGTGGGGGGTTTGGCCCATCCTGGCGCGCTGGGCACCGCCAGGCTCTCCGCGAGTTCACGGGTGCGCCGCGTGCGGTTGTTGGTCACCAGGACCAGCGGAAACCCCGCCGCCCGCACCCGCTGCACCCACCCACGGATTTCCTCCGGCACCGTCTTGCTGCCGTAGGGCACCAGCGTATTGTCAAAGTCCAGGACGACCCCGCGGATGCCCCGCGCTCGCAACTGCTCCGGATCGACGTCCGTGATCGCGGCGAGCCAGAGGCGCGGGCGAAAGAGGTCCAGGGCGCTCACTTTCGCCACCGCCGGATGTTCCGCTGGTGCTCTTCGAAGGTGGTGCTGAAGGCGTGGCTGCCGTCCGGCCGCAGCACGTAAAACAGGTAAGGCGTGTCGGCCGGGCGCGCCGCCGCCGCGATGGCGGCCAGGCCGGGATTGCAGATCGGTCCCGGCGGCAGGCCGGTCTGGCGGTAGGTGTTGTAGGGGGACTCGACCAGGAGGTCGGCCGCGGGCAGCGGTCCGCCCCGGCGGCCCAGCGCGTAGAGCACCGTGGCGTCGATCTCCAGCCGCCACGCTCGCCGCAGGCGATTATAGATCACCCCGGCGATGATCGACCGCTCTACCGGCAGCTTCGCTTCGCGCTCCACCATGGAGGCGATCGTGAGCGCCTCGTGCAGCGTCACGCCCTGCGCGCGCGCCTGCTGGCGCAACTGCGGCGTGACCCGCTGGTCGAAGCGGGCCAGCATCGTCTGCACGATCTGGCGCGCAGGGAGGCCGCGGGGGAAAGAGTAGGTGTCGGGAAAGAGATACCCTTCCAGATGGCGCCGCCCCTCGAGGAAGGCGAAGGAGAAGGAGTTCCCCTCCTCCCGCACGAGGCGGAGGAACGCGTCGCGGTCGGCGAGCTCCGCCGCGGCCAGCGCGTCGGCGATCTGCACCGCGGTGTAACCCTCGGGGATGGTGACGCGGTGCAGCAGCACCTGCCCTTGGGCGATCTTGTCCAGGATGTCCAGAGTGGGCATCGAGGCCGAGAGGAGGTACTCCCCGGACTGCAGGCGCGCCCCCAACCCACGCACCCGGGCGGCGGCGACAAAAGCCAGGGGCGAGCGGATCAGCCCCGCGTCATCCAGAAGCGCGGCGATCTCGCGCAGCGCTGCGCCCGGCGGAATGACGACCACCTGCGCCGGCGCCGCGCGGGCGGCCGGGCGCAGCGCGGAGGCGGCGACAACAAAGGCCCCGGCCAGGGCCAGGGCCCCCAGTGCGATGACGAAGGCGAGGCGGCGCACGCTTCAGGCGTCACTCCTCCTCAACCACGCCCTCGTCCTCCTCGGACTCGTCCTCCTCGTCCTCCTCGTCCTCGTCGGACTCGTCGTCATCGGCGAGCTCGACCTCGTCGTACTCCTCGAGATCCTGCAGCGCCGCGGCCACGCGGGCGAACTCCTCGTCGTCTTCCACAGTGGTCAACGTCTCGTCGTCCTCCACCCGGAAGATCACCGCCTCCTCCCCGCCCTCCGCCGGCTGGAGGATGGCGTAGCGGCGCTCCGCCACTTCGATGACGTCAACGATGTTGAAGTCGTGCTCGTTCCCCTGGTCATCCACCAGGCTGACGGTCTCGCGATGCTTCGTCACGGTGCACCTCCGGCTGAAAAACGCCACCCCACCATCGCTGTGGGAGCGCCAAGACGCGTGCAGTGTACCACCTTTTCTCCCCGCTTCACAAGGAATGCGCGCGCTCGCGGTCCAGGTAGCCCTGCAGGAGCAGTGCGGCGGCCACGGCGTCGCGCACGCCGCGCCGCCGGGAGCGGCGGACGTCGCCGGCCAGCAGCGCTCGCTCCGCGGCCGCGGTGGTGAAGCGCTCGTCGGAGGGCAGCACTTTCACCGTGACCGCCTGGCGCAATCGGGCGATGAACCGGTCGACCCGCTGCGCCTGGGTCCCCCGTTCTTTGCGCAACGTAAACGGATAGCCGACGACGATGCGGTGCACCTCGTGCGCGCGCACGAGGTCCCGGATTCGCGCCAGGTCCGGCTCCCACCCCTGCCGTTCGATCACCAGCAGCGGCTGGGCCACGACCCCGGTAGGATCGCTGAGGGCCACCCCGATGCGCCGCTCGCCGACGTCGAGCGCCAGTGTGCGGCTCATGTCTTCGACTCGAGCAGTTCCTTGAGGTAGGATTTTACCTTCTCCAGGGCCTCAGGCAGCCGACTGGGATCTCGTCCACCCGCCTGGGCCAGGTACGCATCGCCCCCGCCGCTCCCGCCGAGCAGAGGTGCGACCTGCCGCACCAGGGACGCCGCCTCGACCCCGAGCGCCGCCGCCTGCGGAGCCACCATGGTCACGATGTTCACTTTGCCATTCGACTCGCTGGCGAGGACGGCCACCGAGGCCGGAGCGTAGGACCGCACCTCGTCGCCCACCCGCCGCAGGGCATCAGGGGAAAGGTTATCCCGCTGGTAGATGACCAGTTGCACCGGCCCGATGGTCACCGCCTCATCCACGAGCTTGCGGATCTCCTCGCGGCTGAGGGAGGCCCGTTCTCGTTCCAGCTGCCGCACGCGCTCCTGGAGTTTGCGGACCCGGGAGACCACATCCGCGGCGGACACCCGGAGGAGGTCGGCCACCTCCCGCACCACCGTCTCCTGGGCACGCAGATACTCCATCGCGCCGCGGCCGGTCACCGCCTCGATGCGCCGGATGCCGGCGGCGGCACTTCCCTCGGTCACGATTTTGAAGAGGCCGATCTCGGCCGTGTTGTCCAGGTGTGTGCCGCCGCAGAGTTCCCGGCTGAAATCGTCGATCTCCACCATGCGCACCCGGTCGCCGTACTTCTCCCCGAAGAGGGCCATGGCGCCCAGACGCAGCGCCTCCTCGTAGGACGTCCAGCGCGGGCGCAGGGGCAACGCCTCGAGAATCTTCTCGTTGACGCGCTGCTCCACGGCCGCGCGCTCCTCCTCCGCGAGGGCGGAGAGGTGCGTGAAGTCGAAGCGCAGCCGGTCGGGCGCCACCAGCGATCCCGCCTGCTTGGCGTGATCCCCCAACACCTCGTGCAAGGCCTTGTGCAGCAGGTGGGTGGCGGTGTGGTTGCGCATGATGTCCCGCCGCCGCGCGCTGTCGATCGCGGCGCGGACGCCGTCGCCGACGCAGACCTTCCCCCGCGTGACGCGGCCGCGGTGGGCGATGATCCCTTCCCCCACCTTCTGCGTGTCCGCCACCGCGATCTCGCCGCGGCGGTGGCCGATGCGGCCGGTGTCCCCGACCTGGCCACCGCCCTCGGGATAGAAGGGCGTGCGGTCGAGCACCACCTCCACTTCCTCGCCTTCCCGCGCCTCCTCGACCCGCTCCCCCCGCCGCCGCAGCGCCAGCACCTTG
>CAYHPT010000192.1:0-3361 GCA_964358435.1 uncultured bacterium
GGAGCCGTGGTGATGGCGGCGAGCTGGCGCTGGCGGGGCGGCACCATGCCGAGCTCTGTCGTGGCGATGCGCTCAATCCGCTGCGGCGACCTGAGGGCAGAGACGGTGGCCTGTAGGCGCGCGTGCTCGCTCTCGAGACCGGCGAGCGCGCGTTGGAGACGAAGGATGCTGTAACCGGTCGCCGCCGCCTCGGTACGCTGGTACACGTAAAGGAGCGCGGGAAGGATCGCCAGGGCCGCCACCACCATGGCTGCGGCCATCGGATTCCGCCGAAACCGGCGGCGCGGGGTGGGGCGTTCCCGCAGCCGCCGGTCCGGCAGCACAACGGGGTACGCACGCGTGCGGCGGTCCAGCGCAATCATGGCTGCATCGGCCCGCCGGGCCCGATCAACGACAATGGGCGAGTGCTCGGCTGCCGGAGGTGCTCAAGCCGAAGGTGTGATGAGATGCTGCGAATGGAGGCGCGAAGACCGAGCACCCGCCCTCACCTATAGGTCCGTCTCACCGCTGACCCGCTCCACGGCGCGCAGTTTGGCGCTCCGCGCGCGGGGGTTCCGCGCGATTTCCTTCTCCGCCGGCACTACCGGGCGGCGCGTCAGGACGCGCACCCGGGGCGCCGGCCTCGTGCCGGTCCAGATCTTACGGGTGGAGGGCCCAGGCCCGGAGGGGTACTCACGGGAGAGGCACAGGAAGGTGTGTTTTACGGTGCGGTCTTCCAGGGAGTGGAAGGTGATTACGCAGAGCCGCCCTCCGTCCCCGAGACCCTCCACCACGTCTGGCAACGCCTGCTCCAGGTCGTCCAGTTCGCGATTGACGGCGATGCGCAGGGCCTGAAACGTGCGCGTGGCCGGGTGAATCCGCCGCGGCCAGTGGCGCCGCGGCACGGCCCGCGCGACCACATCCGCCAAGTCCGTCGTCGTGTGCAGCGGCCGCGCGCGGACGATCGCCCGGGCGATCCGGCCCGCCCACCGTTCCTCGCCGTACTCGCGCAAGATCCGCCGCACCTCGTCCTCCGGGAGCCGGTTTACTAGGTCCGCCGCCGTCTGCGGCTGCGACCGATCCATGCGCATGTCCAGCGGCCCGGGGGTCTGAAACGAGAAGCCCCGCGCCGGATCGTCTATCTGCAGCGACGAGATCCCCAGGTCCATGACGATCCCGTCCACTGTCTCCACCCCCTGCGCGCGCAGCACCTCGCGCAGGCGAGTGTAGTTCGCGTGCACCAGCACGACCGCCGGGCCGAACCGCGCCAGCCGCTGTTGGGCGGCCACCAGGGCCTCGGCGTCGCGGTCCAGACCGATCAGCCGGCCCTCCGGAGCGATCCGTTCCAGGATGGCCTCGGCGTGCCCGCCGCCCCCCACCGTGGCGTCCACGTAGATCCCGCCCGGTCGGGGCGCCAGTAGGGCCAGGGCCTCATCCAGCAGGACGGGGACGTGGGCAGCCATGCGGCTCTCCCCCCTTCCCTCGCCCTGCCCTGTTTCCCCACCCGGCCCCGCTCCCGGATCGCGCCTAGAGGCTGACGTCTATCTTCTCCGCGATCTCCACCGCCTGGCGCTGGATCCGGGTCACGACCTCCTTCCACCGCGCCTCGCTCCAGATCTCGAGGCGGGTGCCCATCCCTGTAACCACGACATCCTTGTCGATCGCCGCGTACTCGCGCAGCGTCTCCGGGAGGCTGATCCGTCCCTGCCGGTCCATCTCCACGTCCCGCGCGGCCGCGAAGAGAAAGCGCTGGAAGTCCCGCTCCCGAAGAGGCAGCCCTCGGAGGACCTTCTCAACCCCGGCCCACCCCTTTTTGGAGTAGACCCAGATACAGTTGTCGAATCCCCGGGTGACGATGACCGTCTCGCCCAGTTCGCGACGGAACCGGGGCGGGAGTACGACCCGTCCCTTCTCGTCCAGGGTGTAGCGGAATTCGCCACGGAGCATCCCCACACTTCCCCACTTTACTCCACTTGTTCTCCGCCCTCCCCGAAAGTCCTCCCGGAACCCCACGCTTTTTTTGGATCGACGGCGGGAAGCCACATGGGACGCGGGTTTCAGCCGATGATGCTGAAGGACGTCGCGAAAAACCACTACCCGTGGGGGGAAGGCGAAGATCGGACTACAAGATGGCTGTGTGCGCTGCCTGGCTAGGTGCGGGTGAGCAGTTCCTCCGGTCCAAAGAAGGGGGCTCCCGGCCACCAGCCCTGCCCTTGGAGATGCGGCGCCCGCGCCGTGGACCGACGGCCGGCGTTCGCGCAGACATCCCGTGGCAAGGGTGTGGCGGCGATCAGGAGCCCCCCATCTTCTAGGGTGTCGATGAGGTAGACCGGCGCCATGAGCAGCCGGTTCGCGCCAATTTCGAGGACTTTGTCCCCTCCCAGGACGGTCACCCAGCCGGGAAACCCGTTCCCTCTCGTGGGAGGGAGATGCCCGCCGTCGTCCCACTCGTCGAACACGCCGGCGACCGGGCGGAGCACGTCGCAGAGTGCTCTGACCAGGTGGATGAACGCCAGCGCGTCCGGCAGCGAATCCAGGGATGGGCCGGAGAGGTGGATCGTCTGGGTTCCGTTTGTGGCGACACTGCGAAGGAGCGTCCGCGGAACCGCGCCCGCGCGCCGCAGCAACTCGATCTCTTCGCCGTGGGAGAGGCACTCCACGACGAGCGGCTGGCTGCGCCGCCCCAGCATCCTCGCGCTGGGCATCCCGCCCGCCCGGAACCAGGCCGGCGTATAGGCAGGCCCGGCGGAGCGCAGCGTGGCAATGAGGTTCCAGGCGTCCGCCGGAGTGGGCGGCTGGCGGAGCCAGAATGTACCAGTCATCGTGCGCGGCCGGCCTTGCCCACCGGCCGCGGCCTTGCGCAGGGGCATATCTTTGGCGACCTCTGGATCCGGGTTATATGCAGGGAAGGATACGGGGAACGTGTCTCAGCAGCCTCTCACCGGGTCGGGCCCTTAGGGGCACAGAGGGGCAAGTCGCTCCCGCGTCGCGCCCGACGGCCGCGGGGGTGGATGCCGCACCGGCCGGGCGCTAGTGCAGGTTGGCCCCGCGGGTCTGCAGGCTGCAGCCCTGCGCGCGCAGGTACGCAATGTCGGAGCGGATCGTCCGCGTGCTCACGCCCAGGACTCGCGCCAGATCTTCTTCCCGGGGGTCCCCGCCCTGCACGTTCCCCTCCGCACAGAACCGGAGGATCCTCGCCCGCCGCAGACCCACCTCGCCCTTGAGTTCCTTCAGCGCCTCATCCTGCCGGCCCGTGTCGATGGTCCAGATTACCTCGACGAACTCGTCCGCCCGCAACGGCCTCCCCCACGGCGCGCCCGTGCGAGGGATGAGAACGGTTCGCGTCACGCGTCCATCGGCCTGCGGCTGGCCCGCAGGATCG
>CAYHPT010000193.1:0-3315 GCA_964358435.1 uncultured bacterium
GACGCCGCCAAGATCAAGGGAAAGACGGTTCTCGTCGTCGAAGACGGACCGACCGTGACGCACGGAGAGATGCCCTTCGGCGCGGGCCTGCTGGTGGCGCGGCGGTACGGGGCGGAGGTGATCGACCCGCGCCCGTACGCCGTAGGCTCGATCCGCGAGGTCTACCGGACCTATCCGCACCTCGACCGGGTCGTGCCGGCGATGGGCTACGGGCGGGAGCAGGTCGCCGAACTGGAGGAGACGCTGCACCGCGCGGAGGCGGAGGTGGTGGTCAGCGGCACGCCGGTGGACCTGCGGCGGGTGCTGCGGCTGGACAAGCCCATCGTCCACGTGACCTACGAACTGGAGGAACGGACCGAACCCACGCTGGCAGACCTGGTAGAGGAGTGGCTCGCCCGGGTGTCGGTGCGCGGCGGGAGGCACTCGGGATGATGGATCTGCGCGGACGCGACCTGGTGTCCATGGACGACCTGACCGCGGAGGAACTGTGGGCCGTCCTGGATCTCGCGCGCGACCTGAAGCGACGCTGGGAGCGGGCGGACCGCCCGCAGCCTCTGCGCGGTCGGGCGCTGGCCATGATCTTCGAGAAGCCCTCGCTGCGCACCCGCGTTACCTTCGAGGTGGCGATGTACCAGCTCGGCGGCACGGCTATCTACCTGGCCCCGCAGGACGCGCAGCTGGGGACGCGGGAGTCGATCCCCGACGCCGCGCGCAACCTGGAGCGCTGGGTGGACGCGATCATGGCCCGCACCTTCGCCCACAGCACCGTGGCGCAGCTGGCGGAGCACGCCCGCATCCCGGTGATCAACGGGCTCTCCGACCGCGAGCACCCCTGTCAGACGCTGGCCGACCTCCTCACGGTGTACGAGCGCTTCGGCGGGTTCAAAGGCATCACCCTGGGTTGGGTGGGGGACGGCAACAACGTCTGCCACTCGCTGCTGCTGGGGGCGGCCAAGGTGGGCCTGAACGTGCAGGTGGCCACTCCGCCGGGACACGCCCCCGATCCGGAGATCGTGCAGAGCGCGGCGCGGCAGGCCCAGGCCAACGGCGCCACCATCGTGCAGACCATGGACCCCGCGGAGGCGGTGCGCGGCGCGGACGTCATCTACACCGACGTCTGGGCGAGCATGGGGCAGGAGCAGGAGCACGCGCAGCGGGTAAAGCTCTTCCGGCCCTATCAGGTGAATGCGGCCTTGCTGCGGCAGGCCCGCCCCGAGGCGGTGGTGCTGCACTGTCTGCCGGCGCACCGCGGGGAGGAGATCGCCGACGAGGTGCTGGACGGGCCGCAGGCCATCGTCTTCGATCAGGCGGAAAACCGGCTGCATGCGCAGAAGGCGCTGCTGGCGGTGATACTGTAGAGGGGCGAGGAGGCCCCGCCTGATGCCCGCGCCGCTGCTCGACCTGCTCGACATCCTGCTCGTCACCGTCCTCATCTATCAACTGCTGCTCCTCATCCGGGGCACGCGGGCGGTGCAGCTGGTGATGGGGCTGGTCGTCCTCTTCGTCCTCTACGCGGTGAGCCGGCTGCTCGGCCTGGTCACGGTCAACTGGCTCCTTTCCTACGTCGGGATCGTCATCCCCATCGCCTTTCTCATCCTCTTCCAGCCGGAGCTGCGGCGCATGCTGGAGCAATTGGGCCGCGGCGGGGTGCTGAGCACCGCCTTCGGCCCGCCGCTGGGGCGGGCGGAGGCCATCCGGCTGGTCAGCGACGTGGCCCGGGCGGCGCGCGTCCTCTCGATCCGCAAGACGGGCGCGCTCGTCGTCCTGGAGCGCAACACGGGATTGACCGACGTCGTCGAGACCGGCATCCGCGTCGACGCCACCGTTACCGTCCCCCTGCTGCTGACGATCTTCTACCCGAACACCCCGCTGCACGACGGCGCCGTGGTTCTCCGCGGCAACCGGGTGCTGGCCGCGGCGTGTCTGCTGCCGCTGTCCGAGAACCCCACCCTGAGCAAGACCCTGGGGACGCGGCACCGCGCCGCCATCGGCATCGCCGAGCAGACCGACGCCGTGGCCGTGATCGTTTCCGCGGAGACGGGCGTCATCTCGGTGGCCCGGGAGGGCGAACTGCGGCGGGGGCTCTCGGAGGAGGAACTCAAGGGCTATCTCCTCGGCCTCTTCGGCCCGCACCCGGTGCGGTCGCCCCACTGGTGGCCGTGGCGGCGCGCGGCCGAAGGACGCTAGCATGCGCGGTCGGTTGAGCACTATCGCCGGCGAGCGCTGGCTGCTCTTCCTGCTCTCTCTGGCCATCGCCACGGGATTGTGGTTCTCCGTCAAGGAAGGCACGCGGCAGGTCATCTTTTCCGGGCGGCCGGGAGCGGCCCTGCGCACCGTGCCGGTCGTGCCTGCGTTGGTGGGTGCGCCGGCGGACGGATTCGCCGTGCGCGGCGTGGATGTGCGGCCGCCTCTGGTGATGCTGGCCGGACCGGCGGCGGTCCTGGAAAAGATCGACACTGTCTCCACCGCGGAGGTGAACATCGGCGGCGCGCGGGCGGACATCACCCGCACCGTGGAACTCCGCCTGCCCCCCGGCGTGCGATCCATCGGCGCCGTGACGGTGAGCGTGCGCATCGTGACCGCCACCCTCCGCTTCATCCGGGAGACGCCCGTGGAACTGCAGCGCCTTCCCGACGGCCTGCGGGCGGAGGCCGCGCCCGCGGTGGTCACCGTGGAGGTCGAGGGGCCGGCCGCGCTGACCGGAGCGCTCCGCCCCGCCGATCTGCGGGCGGTGGTGGACGGAGCCGCGCTGGCCCCGGGGACCTACCGGATCCGCCCGCAGGTGCAGGTCCCGTCGGGGGTGCGCGTGGTGGCGCTGCGGCCGCGGGAGATCCTGGTGACGGTGCGCCGCCTCTACCCGTGATCGAGGGTGGCCGCGCCGCGCGGCTCTTCGGCACGGACGGCATCCGCGGCGTCGCCAACCGCGATCTGACTCCCGAACTGGTGCTGCGGGTCGGCCGGGCGCTGGTCGCCACGCTGGGCCGCGACCGGATCTACCTGGTCGGCCGCGACACCCGCCTCTCCGGGCCGATGCTGGAGGCGGCGATCGGCGCGGGGATCTGCGCCGGCGGCGGCGACGTCGAACGCGCCGGCATTCTCCCCACGCCGGCGGTGGCCTTCCTCACGCGCAGCCTGGGACGGCCCGGCGGTATCGTCCTGTCCGCGTCGCACAATCCCATCGAAGACAACGGCGTGAAGCTCTTCGGCCCGGACGGCTTCAAGTTTCCGGATGAGGTGGAGGACCGCATCGAGGCTGTCCTCGGGAAGAACGACCCTGGCCCCGTCGGCGCGGAGGTCGGCCGGGTGCGCGACCTG
>CAYHPT010000194.1:0-3314 GCA_964358435.1 uncultured bacterium
CTCCGTCCTGGAGCTGGTGGGACTCCCCGGAGTGGAGCAGCGCTTCCCCGCCCAGCTCTCCGGCGGCCAGCAGCAGCGCGTCGCCGTCGCCCGTGCGCTGGTCATGGAGCCCAAGGTCCTGCTCTTCGACGAGCCGCTCTCCAACCTGGACGCCAAACTGCGCAAGTACGTGCGCGCCGAGATCCGCGAACTGCAGCAGCGGCTGGGGATCACCAGCATCTACGTGACGCACGACCAAACCGAGGCGCTGGCGCTGTCGGACGTGATCGTGGTGATGAACCAGGGGCGCGTGGAGCAGGTGGGCACGCCGCGGGACCTCTACGAGCGGCCGGCGACGCGCTTCGTGGCCGACTTCATCGGCGAAGCGAACCTCCTGCCGGGGCGTTACGGCGATGGCCGGGTGACCGTCGGCCCGCTGACCTTCCCCTTTCGCCAGGGGGGTGTCGCCGCGGGCCCGGTGACGGTGGCGGTGCGGCCGGAGGCGATCGCCGTGCGCACAGACGGGGAGGGCTTACCCGGCCGCGTCCGGACCGCCTTCTTCATGGGGATGACCCACGAATACCTGATCGAGACGCCGGTGGGCGAGGTCAGGGTGGTCGAACCTCTGGCCGGGCGGAGCCTCCTCCCCGTGGGCGCCGAGGTGCGCCTGCAATTCCTCGATGCCGGCGTCTACCTTCTGCCGGGGACCTGAAGAGTTGGGAGAAATCAAGATGAGCGGCCTGCGCTACGAGATCGGGAACTATGAGTTCCGCCCGGAGGGGTTCTTCCCCCGGGCGCTCTTCGACCGGATCCCGGAGATCCGCGTCACCCGGCCGGAGGTGATCGAGGAGGAGGCCGCGGCGCGCCGGCGGCGCGAGCGCCTCACCACGGACGGCCGCCTGACCATCCTGGCCGCCGACCACCCCGCCCGTATGGTGCTGGGTGTGGGTGACGATCCCGCGGCGATGGGCGACCGCTGGGGGCTGCTGGCGCGCATCCTCCGCGTCCTCACCGCCGCCGAGTTCGACGGCGTGATGGCCACGCCGGACATCATCGAGGAACTGCTCATCGTCAACCGCCTGGACAAGGAGTTGGGCGGGCCGGGCTTTCTCGACCACAAGGTGCTGCTGGGGTGTATGAACCGCGGTGGCCTGGCCGGGGCGGTCTTCGAACTCGACGACCGGATGACCGGCTACACGCCGGAGCGGATCGCGGCGCTGCGGCTGGACGGCGCCAAGATGATGTTCCGGCTGGACCCCGGCGACCCGGCGTCGCTGTGGACAATCGAATACTGCGTGCGCGCGATCAACGAGTGCCACAGCCGCGGCATCCCTGTCTTCTTGGAGGCGCTCTACATCGAGCGGGTGGACGGGAAGCCCAAGGCGGCCAAGCACGCCGACGCGCTGATCAAGGTGGTGAGCGTGGCCACGGGACTCGGTGCCTCCACCGCGCTGACCTGGCTGAAAATTCCCTACTGCGAGCACTACGAGCGGGTGGCTCAGGCGACGACCTGTCCCATCCTGATGCTCGGCGGGGAGTCGCGCGGCGACCCCACGGGGATCCTGGAGGAGTTTGCCGCGGGGATGAAGGCGGGCGCCTCCGTGCGCGGCGCGCTGGTGGGGCGCAACGTCACCTTCCCCGGCAGGGATGATCCGCGGGCTGTCGCGCTGGCCGTGAGCGCCATCGTGCACCGCGGGTTCTCCGCGCCGGAGGCGGCGGCCCACCTGGCCGAAGTCCGCGGCCGGGAGATGGACCGGTTCACCCGTCTGGCCGCGGCGCGGGCCTAAGGCGACCGTGAGCACGCTGCGCGGCACCCTCGTCGTCGGGCAGTCCGGCGGCCCCACCGCCGTGGTCAACGCCAGCCTCGCCGGCGTCATCCAGGAAGCCCTGCGGCACGAGGTCATCGCCGGCATCTACGGGATGCACCACGGCATCGAGGGGTTGCTGCGCGAGGAGCTGGTGGACCTGCGCCGGGAGTCCGCGGAGACGATCGAGCGGCTGAAGCACACGCCGTCCGCGGCGCTGGGCTCCTGCCGGCACAAGCTCTCCGCGGCGGACTACGAGCGCGCGCTGCGGGTGCTGCGCGCGCACAGCATCCGCTACTTCATCTACATCGGGGGCAACGACTCCGCCGACACCTCGCACCGCCTGGGCGCGCTGGCCGCGCGCGAAGACTACGAACTACGGGTGATCGGCGTCCCCAAGACCGTGGACAACGACCTGGTTGAGACCGACCACTGCCCGGGGCACCCCAGCGTCGCCCGCTGGCTGGCCGTCTCCGTGCGCGACGCCGGGCTGGACACGGAGGCCATCGGCGTCGTGGACACGGTGAAGGTGATCGAGACGATGGGCCGCGACACCGGCTGGATCACCGCGGCGACGGCCCTGGCCCGCGAACGTGCGGGCGACCCGCCGCACCTGATCTACCTGCCGGAGCGGCCGTTCCACCGGCAGCGCTTCCTCGCCGATGTGGACCGTGTCGTCCGGGAGCACGGCCATGCTGTCATCACCGTCTGCGAGGGGCTGAAGGACGAGCGGGGGAAGTACCTGTCGGCGTCGCGGCGGGAGGTGGACGTGGACCGCTTCGGCCACGCCCAACTCGGCGGAGTCTCCGCCCTGCTCTGCGACCTCATCGCCACCGAACTGAAGATCAAGGCGCGCTTCGACAAGCCGGGGACGATCCAGCGCGTGAGCAGCGTCCTGGCCGCGCCGGTAGACGTGGACGAGGCCTCCCGGGTAGGGCAGGCCGCCGTGCGCGAGGCTGTCGCCGGAAGAAGCGGCTTCATGGTGTCCATCGTCCGCGAGCCGGGGCCCCAGTACCGCAGTGCGCTGGGATTGGTTCCGCTGGAGCGAGTGGCCAACGCGGTGCGGAAGGTGCCGGACGAATTCATCGCGCCCGCGGGCAACGACGTCACTCCCGCCTACCTGTCGTACATCCGGCCGCTGATCGGCCCGCCGCTGTCGGAGTACGCGCGCCTCGCCCGCGTCCCGGTGCCGGCGCGTCCGGCCTGAGACCGCTTGACCCGACCGCCGTCTTCACGTCGTTTCGCGAGGTGAGCGTATGCCGCGGTTCTCCGCCAACCTGAACATGCTCTTTTCGGAAGTGCCGTACATGGAGCGGTTCGCGCAAGCCCGCGCGGCCGGCTTCACCGCGGTGGAGGCCGGCTTCGTCGCGGCGGATCCGGTCTTCCCCTACGAGTACGACATCGACGCGGCCGCGGCCGACCTGCGGCGGCTGGGGCTGCGGCAGGTGCTCTTCAACGTGCCGGGGGGCGACCGCACGAAGGGCGATCGCGGCATCGCCGCCCATCCGGCACGGCGCGAGGAGTTTCGGG
>CAYHPT010000195.1:0-3305 GCA_964358435.1 uncultured bacterium
CTGGCTGATCGGACCGCGCAGGGACCAGGCCTTCCGAAACGCCGCCGCGCTGTTCCGCGATGCCACACCCAGGTCGATGTCGGAGAACCAGTCGCGCTCCTGCACCAGCGACCCGGAGAGAAGCACGCCGTCGATCGCGGTTTCGCGGGCCAGCACCTTGACGATCGCGTCCACGACACGCTCCCAGCGAGCGGCGGCGGCGGCGGGCGTGGTCCATGTCATTGGGGGACCCGCCTCTGGATCAGTGGGGCGGCCGCCCTCTCCGCTGCAGCGCGCAGGCGATCAGCCGGTCCAGGAGGGCGGGAAACCCCATGCCGGCGGCGCGCGCCGCCTGCGGCAGCAGGCTCACGCCGGTCATCCCGGGGATCGTGTTCACTTCCAGCACGATCACCTGCTCGCCGCGCACGAACATGTCCACCCGCGACATGTCCCGGCATCCCAGCACCTCGTGCGCCCGGACCGCCAGGACCGCAGCCCTTGCGGCAATCTGCTCCGGCAGCCGCGCCGGACAGATCTCCTCACTGGCGCCCGGCGTGTATTTGGCCTCGTAGGTAAAAAACTCCCCCTGGGGGACGATTTCGATGAGGGGGAGGGCGTGCGGGCGGCCGGTGGCGGGATCCTCCAGGACCGGGCCGGTGATCTCGGTGCCTTGAATGTACTCCTCGATCAGCGCCGGGTCCCCGTAGGCAAAGGCCAGCTCGCACGCGCCGCGGAGCGCGCCTGGTTCTTTGACGATGGTCACGCCGATACTGGACCCCAGGGCGTTGGGCTTCACCACGCAGGGATAGACGAGCTTCGTGGCCACGTCCCCCTCGACACGGGTCCACTCTCCGGCGACCTGCTCTCGGGTGACGGGCACGGTCGCGGGCACGGGGATGTCGTTGAAGGCGAACAGCTGGCGGCTGCGCAGCTTGTCCATCGCCAGAGCGCTGGCCAGGACGCCCGAGCCTGTATAGGGAACGCCGGCGAGCTCCAGCAGCCCCTGCACGGTGCCGTCTTCCCCGTACGGCCCGTGCATCGCAATCAGCACGATGTCGATCGGGCCCTGCTGCATCATCCGGTCGATGCCGATAGCGTCGGCGCCCACGGCCAGAGCGCCGTCGGTCTCCACGTGCGTCGGCTCGCGCCCGATGGGGAGCGTCTTCGGCGATCCCGTCTGCAGAACCCACTGGCCGTTCCGCCGGACCTCCACCGGCAGCACTTCGTACTTGGCCGGATCGAGAGCCTCGGTGATCTGGCGGCCGCTGTTCAACGACACGTCGCGTTCCGGGGAGGGTCCGCCCATCAGAACCGCGACGCGCAGCCGGCTCATGCTGACGCCTCCGCCAGACGCCGGCGCAGCAAAGCCACCGCGCCGTCGCTGAGTACGCTGGCAAACGGGATGACGCGGACACCCGCGGGGACCTTCCCGCGCACCCGCTCGAGGACTTTGGGCGATGCCAGCAGGACCTCCGCCCACTCAAGCGCGGCGCGCAGCCGCGCCCTGTCGCCGAGCGTCGCGGTCAGCAGCCGCGGCCGGCGCAGACCGACCGCGCGGAGCGACCGCGTCTTACTGCGCACCCCCTCCTCCGTCGCGCATACCAGTGCCACGCGCACGCTCCGGGGCAGCCGCGCGACCTCCTCCAGCGTGTGGAAGTCGGGCAGCGCCACCAGGCCCAGCACCTCCCGCGAGGGCACTTTGCGCTGCACCGCTTCAATATGGAAGAAGGTCGTCACCAGCAGGTCGCATCCCCGCGCCGCCGCGGGCAGCCGGTGCAGCAGCACGGGACGGATCGGCGTTCCCACCTCGCGCTCGAGCAGCCGGCGGAAGTAGGTCAGGTCCACCGTGTTACACTCAACGAAGCCCACCCGCAACCGCGCGGGACGGGGCCGGGCGCGCATCGCCATCAGCGCCTGCAGGTCGGCCGGGCTGAGGCGGTGCCGCGCCGCCTCGCGGAGGAGGCGCTCTAGCAGGGCGTTCACCTCCGGGGAAAGCGGCGAGGCGCGGCGGACGAAGGTGCCGCGGCGGCCGCGCGTGACCAGGTAGCCTTCCGCTTCCAGGCGCCGGTAGACGTGGGCCACCGTGTTCCGGTTGACCCGCAGGAAGGCGGCCAGGCGGCGCACCGGCGGCAGGCGGTCTCCCCGGCGCAGGTCTCCGGCCAGGATGCGGTAGCGCAGCTGCGCCTGCAACTGGTCGCCGGGCGCGGCCCGGCCGTCCCGGGAAGGTCGGGGGAGCGGGAAGCGCATCGGCGCGGGCGGCGATTTTGACATAGCGTCACTATGACAATCCGACTCCGATGAACATTCGACCCGAGACCGCTCCGCTCCTGCAGGGCGTGATCTTCGACCTCTTCGGCACCCTGCTCCGGCCGCAGCGGCCGCATGTCTCCGCGGTCGGACCCAACAGCAGCGATACCTTTGAGGACGCCAACACCGGGGGCCTCCTCCGCTGGGCGGCGGCGCGCGGCCTGCCCACCCCTGCGGAGGCGGCGGAGATCGTCCGCGAAGCTCGGCGCTGGTTGTGGGCGGAGACCAACGCCACCGGCCGTCAGCTGCTCAACCGCGACGCCATGGCGCGCGCGGCGGAGCAGTTGGGCTGGCTACGGGACGATGCCTTCCTCGACGAGGCCTCCGAGGTCTTCTTTCAACCGGAGATCCGCATGGTGGAGGCGTATCCCGACGCGGTCGACGCGCTTGTCGTCCTGCGGGAGATGGGCCTGCGCCTGGGACTGATCTCCAACGCCTCCGACCACCGCCTGATCAAAGGCGTGATGGCCCGCACCGGACTGGCGCCCTTCTTCGAGCCCATCGTCTCGTCGGCGGGCTACGGCCGGATCAAACCTGACCCCGGGATCTTCCACTTCGTGCTGGACCGGTGGAGGCTGCCGGCGGAGTGGTGCGTGATGGTGGGGGACACCCTGGACGCGGACGTCGGCGGCGGCCACGCGGTCGGCATGCGTGCCATCCTGGTGACGATGGATCCCAACCCGCACAACGTGCGGGTCGCCGATCAGTTCGTCCCGGACGCCAGCGCCGCGTCACTCGCGGACGCGGCCGAGATTATCCGCCGCTGGATGGACCGGGACTGACGCCGGGGAACGCGGTCAAGACTTCCAGGCACGCCACCAGATTTTCTTCCGCCACCAGCAGGTGGTCGCGGTAGAACGAGCGCAGCGTGCGCCCGCGGATGCCGCGCTGCTCCAGGTGGCGCACCAGCGCGGCCAGGTCGGCCGCGGCGAGCGGCGGCGGCCCGTCGGGATCGGGTGGGCCCGCGGCGGGTGCCACGCCCCGCGAGATCAGGCGGAATCCGTCCTGCGTGATCGCCC
>CAYHPT010000196.1:0-3239 GCA_964358435.1 uncultured bacterium
GGCCGTCTTGCCGACACCCGGGTCGCCGATGAGGACGGGGTTGTTCTTCGTGCGGCGGCTGAGCACCTGGATGACGCGGCGGATCTCCTCGTCGCGGCCGATCACCGGGTCGAGTTTGCCTTGCGCCCCTAGCGCGGTGAGATCCCGGCCGTAGCGCTCCAGTACCTGGTACTTCGATTCGGGATTGGGGTCGGTGACCCGCTGGTGGCCGCGCATCTCCTGCAGCGCCTGATAGAGGCGCTCCGGGGTAATGCCGGCCTCGCGCAGCGCGCGCGCCGCCGGGTCGCCCTCGTCTCGCGCGGCGGCGAGCAGCAGGTGCTCCGTGCTGACGTACTCGTCGGTCAGGCGCTGCGCTTCTTCCTGCGCGCCCTGCAGCACGCGTTGCAGGCGCGGCGTGACGAGAAACCCCTCCCCCGCCGGCCCCGCGACGCGCGGCCGCCGCTCCAGATCCGCACTCAGGCGCGTCCGCAGCACGCGCGGATCCGTCCCCAGTTGGGTGACCAGGCGAGGCACCACACCGTCCGTCTGGTCCAGCAGCGCCAGCAGCAAGTGCTCCACATCGACCTGCTGGTGCTGCCGGCCGCGCGCCAGTTCCTGGGCGGCGAGCAGCGCCTCCTGCGCCTTTTCGGTCAGCCGGTCAAACCGCATCGCCATCTCCGTCCGACTCCTTCACGATCAGTGACCTACTTGAGCCCCCGGTCGGCCCGCGGGTTCTCGCGCCGGCGCTGCCGCATCTCCTCGAAGAACCGCCGCTCCTGATCGGTCAGCGCGGCGGGCAGGACGACCTTCACGCGCACGAACTGGTCGCCGCGCCCACCCTCCGGCCGCGGCATCCCCAGCCCGCGGAGGCGGAAGGTGCGCCCGTTCTGCGTCTCCTCCGAGATGGTCATCGAGACCTTGCCCTCTAATGTCGGGACTTCAATCTCTGCCCCGAGCAAGGCCTCCGTCAGCGACACCGGCACGTCCACATGGATATCGTCGCCCCGCCGCTCGAAGAACGGATGCGGCTGCACCTGCACGGTCAGATAGATGTCGCCGCCCTCCAGCGCGCCGGGGAGGCGGATCTTCTGCCCGCTGCGGATCCCCCGGGGAATCGTCACGTCGAGCCGCCGCGCCTGGCCGTCGAGTTGTAGCATCACCGGTTTCTTTGCGCCACGGAAGACCTCTTCCAGCGTGACCTCCAGCGTCGCTTCCGCCGAAGGTATCCGGGCCTGCGCTCGACCCGCCGGGCGAAACAGTTCTTCCACGCCGACCGGCCCGCCGCGCGGCCGCCGCGCGCGGCCGCGGGCCGATGTTGTCACGTCCCCGCCGAAGAACTGTCGGAAGAAGTCGCTGAACCCGCCGAGCAGATCCTCGAGGTTGCCCTCCTCCACCGTGACGGTGAAGCCGCCCGGCGTCTGCGGCCACGGCCCGGCGCCGCCCGCGCCGCCGAAGAGGTCCTGCCAGTTGACCCCGCCGCGCTGGTAAGCCTCGTACATCTGGTCGTAGCGCGCGCGCTTCTGGGGGTCGCCCAGGACCTGGTAGGCCTCGTTGATCCCCTTGAACTTCTCTTCGGCGCCGGAGGCCTTGTTCACGTCGGGGTGGGTCTGGCGCGCCAGGCGCTTGTAGGCGCGGCTGATCGTCTTGGTGTCCGCCGTCCGCTCGACCCCGAGGACCCTGTAGTAATCCTTGAACTCCATGGACGAATGCGGCCGCCTTGCCGGCGGCCGGCCTCACGCCTCCCGAGAGACCCGCACGCGGGCCGGACGCAGCACCTCGTCGCCGCTGAGGTATCCGCGCTGCACCTCTGCGACCACCGTGCCGGTGGGATGCGCCTCCGTCGGCGCGACCACCTCCACCGCCTCGTGGTAGCGGACGTCGAAGGGCCGGCCGACCGTGTCAAACGACCGCACGCCCATGTTCGCCAGCAGGTCAAGGATCTGGCGGTGGGTCATGCGGATCCCTTCCACGATCAACGCGGCGGCGTCGCTCTGCCCGCTGTACTCCAGCGCCCGCTCGATGTTGTCCACCACCGAGAGGATCACCGCGAGCATGGCGCGGCGCGTGCGCTCCACCGCGTCCTCTCGTGCCCGCGCCGCCTGCTTCTTGTAGTTCTCCAGGTCGGCGGCGGCGTGGAGAAACTGCTGCCAGTTCTGTTCCGCCTCCGCCTTGTACCGCCGGACTTCGGCCTCGAGTTGTTCGATCGTCGGCGGGGCGACGCTCTCCTGGGGCGTGTCGTTAGTTTCGGCTTCTGGCAGTTTCTCAGGCGCTTCGGTCGATTCCGGCGTCTCGGCTTCGCCGTCCACGCGTCTGACCTTCCGCTCGCTCATGCCCCACCTCGGACGAGGAGTCGGCTTTAGCCGTCCGTCTTGCGGTACTCCGCGTCGATGACGTCGTCGCCGCTCTTGGTCTCTCCTTCGGCCGGCGCGGCAGTGCTGCCGGGCGACCCTGCGGGTGTCCCGGCCGTGGCCTTGTACATCTCCTCGGCCAGTTTGTAGGAGGCCTGCTGCACGGCGTCGGTCGCGCGGCGGATGCGCTCGACATCCTCCGTGCCCAGCGCGTCCCGCAATTCCTTGAGCGCGGCCTCCACCCGCTGCTTCTCGTCGGCAGAGACCTTGTCGCCGGCCTCCTTCAGCATCCGCTCCGTCTGGTAGGCGAGGCTGTCGCCGCGGTTCCGCACCTCGGCCGCTTCCCGCTTCGTGCGGTCGTCCTCGGCGAACCGCTCTGCCTCCTGGACCATCCTCTCCACCTCGTTCTTCGCAAGGGTGGAAGTGCCGGTGATCTTGATAGACTGCTCCCGGCTGGTGGCGCGGTCCTTAGCGCCGGCGTTGAGGATCCCGTTGGCATCGATGTCAAACGTGACCTCGATCTGCGGCACGCCGCGCGGGGCCGGCGGGATACCGTCCAGGATAAAGCGGCCCAGCGTGCGGTTGTCGCGCGCCATCGGCCGCTCGCCCTGGAGGACGTGGACTTCCACCTGGGTCTGGCCGTCCGCCGCCGTACTGAAGACCTCGCTCTTGCGCGTGGGGATGGTGGTGTTGCGCGGCACCAGCACGGTCAGCACGCCGCCGAGCGTCTCCACGCCCAGCGAGAGCGGAGTGACATCCAGCAGGACCACGTCGCGCACCTGCCCGGCCAGCACACCGGCCTGGATCGCCGCGCCGATGGCCACGACCTCGTCGGGGTGGACCTCCTTGTTCGGCTCCTTGCCGGTGAGGCGGCGCACCAGTTCCTGGATCATCGGCATGCGCGTCGCGCCG
>CAYHPT010000197.1:0-3224 GCA_964358435.1 uncultured bacterium
CCCGGTCCACCGTTTGGTGCCGCCGATTCCAGGGCGGCCAGCGCACGCTGCAGTCCGGCCTGGGCCACGTGCAGTGCGGCCACGGCACGGTAGCGTTGGCCGGAGCGGGTCTGCTGCTGGTTCATGTACCAGATGAAGGAAGTAGCCGAGACAGTCACTGCCAGCATGATTGTCAGGACGATTAGAAGCGTCTGCCCGGTCTCCCGCTCGAGAGACTGCAGGGAGCATGGTGTACTCATGGATTCTGCGGCGCCGCGGCCCGGCGGATGCGGAAGGTCGCCCCGCCGCGGCGGACCTCCACCTCAACGGCCACGCCGCCGTCGGCCGGATCAAGGTGCACGCTGACCCCGCTGGCGATGCGGCGGGTCTCCAGCACCGACGGGGGTTCCCCCCGCTCGAGGAGGAGGCGGCGCAGTTCTCCCTGTCGCTCATCCAGGGTATAGACGATCCACCGCGCGCCGCCGGATCCTTCCGCCGCCGGCACCGAGACGGCGAGCAGCGGCGTTCCCGATTCCACCGCCACGTCGGGATGGAGCGTGATCCCGGCCTGGCTAGCCACTCGGATATCGCGGGCGATCAGATCGGCGATCGTCGTCGCCTCGATCTGCACCGACCGCAGGTCGCTGCCGCGCTGCCAGGTACGGAAGCTGAAGAGGAAGAGCGCCCCGATCAGTCCGACCACCAGCGTGCCCAGCGCCAGGGCGATGATAATCTCCAGCAGCGTGTAGCCGCGCTCGGTGCGCCGGTTCATCGCGCCGCCACGTCGCACGCGCGCGGGATGTAGCGGATGCTGGCCAGGGAGACGCTGCGCTCCCGCCGATCCTGGGTCCAGCGGACCGTCACGGCGATCTGCCACTGCCCGGGGGCGGGCAGCGGCGTAATCGTGACCGCGCGCCGGTAGGTGTCCCGCCCGGCCAGAACCTGCGGCGGCAGCGCCGCGGCGCTGGGCGGTGCGCAGGGATCGGGCTGCACGGCGGCCAGGGTCTCCTCCGCCACACCCAGCGCGGTGCTCATCCCGCCCGCCAGGGCAAGTGCCCGCACACCGACGGCAAACGCGGTGAAGATCAGCAGCGCCACCACCGCCAGCAGCATGGTGCCGACCAGAACTTCCAGGATGGAGAGTCCCGCGCTCCCGGTGGTGTGGACCCAGCGAAAAGATGGAATCATCACGTCACATCCGGTGGGATCATCTGGGAAATTCCCGCTGCGCGCGGGCGCTCCTCTCCCGCCGATCACTTCGTTCATGCGCCCCAGCCGCCGACCACTTCGTTGACAGCCCCAGACCCCTGTGCCAGCATGGGAACGCACGTACGCTGCCGGCACCAATCCAGCGGAGCACCGCCGATGGACTTCCACGTCAACAATCTAGATCTCGTTCCCGCGGGGCGGGCGCGTATCGGCTGGGCGGAGCGGGAGATGCCGGTGCTGCGCGGCATCCGCGAGCGCTTCGCCGCCGAGCGCCCACTTGCGGGGATGCGCATCGCCGCCTGCCTGCACGTCACCACCGAGACCGCCGCGCTGGTGCGCACGCTCGTGGCCGGCGGCGCCACCGTGCGGCTGTGCGCCAGCAACCCGCTCTCGACCCAGGACGACGTGGCGGCGGCGCTGGTGGAGGAGCAGGTCGGCGTCTTCGCCATCAAAGGCGAGGATCGCGACACCTACTATCGGCACATCCAGCAGGCCCTTGACCTCCGGCCGCACATCACCATGGACGACGGCGCCGACCTGGTGACGACGGTGCACGAGCAGCGCCGCGACCTGCTGCCGGGCATCACCGGCGGCACGGAAGAGACCACGACAGGCGTGATTCGCCTGCGGGCGATGGCCCGCGACGGCGTCCTGGGGTATCCGATCATCGCCGTCAACGACGCCCGCACGAAGCACCTCTTCGACAACCGCTACGGCACCGGCCAGTCCACCATCGACGGGCTGCTCCGCGCCACCAACCTTCTGCTGGCGGGACGGGTCGTGGTGGTCTGCGGCTACGGCCTCTGCGGTCGGGGCGTGGCCATGCGCGCCCGGGGGATGGGGGCCCGCGTGATCATCACCGAGGTCGATCCGCTGCGGGCGCTGGAGGCGGTGATGGAAGGCTACCAGGTGATGCCCCTGGCGCAGGCGGCGGAAGCGGGCGAGGTCTTCGTCACCGTCACGGGCAA
Source organism: uncultured bacterium (assembly GCA_964358435.1). GTDB lineage: Bacteria > Sysuimicrobiota > Sysuimicrobiia > Sysuimicrobiales > Humicultoraceae > Humicultor. The sequence goes on from CAYHPT010000197.1 coordinate 2,157, forward strand.
CCGTGGCGTCATTCGCCGCGAGCACCTGGAGCGGATGCGCGACGGCGCGATCCTGGCGAACAGCGGCCACTTCAACGTGGAGATCGACATCGCGGCGCTGGAGGGGATGGCCACGGCGAGGCAGCGCCTCCGGGAGTACGTGGACGAGTACCGGCTCGCCGACGGCCGGCGCCTCTACCTGCTGGCGGAGGGCCGTCTGCTCAACCTGGCCGCCGCGGAAGGTCACCCCGCCGCCGTGATGGACATGAGCTTCGCCAATCAGGCGCTCTCGGTCGAGGTTCTGGCGAAGGGCGACCCGAGGCTCACCCCCGATGTCTACCCGGTGCCGTCCGCTATCGATGCCGCGGTGGCCCGGCTCAAACTCGAGGCGATGGGCATCGCTATCGACACCCTCACCCCCGAGCAGCAGCGCTACCTCAGTTCCTGGGCCGAAGGGACCTGATCTACGGTCCCGTGGAGGGACGCAGCACCGGCGGCGTCCGCTGCAGGACAAAGACCACCGACAGCGCGACGCGGGGCAGGCGCACGATCTGGAAGGGTGTGATCACGGGCCTCTCCTCCGGTTGGGGGAGGGGACGGGTCGCCGCCAGCATGTAGTAGACGACCAGCCGTTCCGGCTCGCGGACGATCCGGTGGATCGCCAGCATCATCGATGGAGACTGCGCGCCGGCGTAGAACGCGACGACCATCTCGCGGTCGAAGTCCACGGCGGGCGGAACCATACCGGACCCGGCATGCCGCGCCCAGAGGCGCCGCCAGGCGGCGGCGTCGCGCACGACGACCTGTGTCGGGGTGCGCACACCGGAGATCTTCCCCGCGGCAATCGTCGTGAAGGGGATGTTCGGCGGCGCCTGCGCCGCGGCGATCCCACCCACGAGCACCGCCGCCATCCAGCCCAGCATCAGGGCCCAGGTCCTCACGCCTACCGCCACCTTCCCAGTTAGGTCGGCCTGACTCTTAGACGGGCGGCACCCGCCGGCGGTTTCACCGCGGCGCAAATTCTAGAGGCGGCGCCGATAAGAAGGGCGTGCTCGCCGGCCTCCTTGATCTCCTCTACCCACCGCGCTG
>CAYHPT010000198.1:0-3215 GCA_964358435.1 uncultured bacterium
CCCGGTTACACCATCAAGGACGAGCGGAAGCTGCGCGCTCTGGCGGTGGAACTTGGCGTGACACAGGACGGGCGTCCGGTAGGCGAGATCGCCGAGGACGTGGCCCTCGCCTGCCTGGAACAGTTCGGCCAGCAGGAAGGGCCGATCGTGTTCCTCGGCCGCGCCCCGGCCAAGCAGCAGGAGACCTGGCGCAAACTCGGCATCGTCCCGCGGGGCATCGACCGCGAGATTGTGGACGTCATGCACCGCACCAATATGGGCGTGGACAACGACTACCGCAGCATCATCCTCGCGGGTATCCGCAGTTCGCTGGCGGACGGCTGGGGCGGCTCGATGATCGCCACCGACCTGCAGGACGTCCTCTTCGGCACCCCGCGGCCGATCCGCGCGCAGATGAACCTGGGCGTCCTGCGGCCGGACCAGGTGAACATCCTGGTCCACGGGCACGAGCCCATGCTGGCGGAGGCCATCGTGCACGCCGCCGGCGATCCCGCGCTGCTGGCGCAGGCTAGAGCGCTCGGCGCGACCGGCATCAACATCGCCGGCATCTGCTGCACCGCCAACGAGGTGTTGATGCGCCATGGCATCCCGGTCGCCGGGAACTTCTTGCAACAAGAATTGGCGCTGATTACCGGGGCCGTGGACGCCTTCCTGGTAGACGTGCAGTGCATCATGCCCGGGCTGGTGGACGTGGCTTCCTGCTTCCACACCGAGGTCATCTCCACGTCGCGCCAGGCGCACATCCTCGGCACGGTGCACATCGAGCTCAGCGAGGAGCGCGCCCCGGAGGTGGCCCGCGAGATCGTCGCCCGCGCGGTGGCGAACTACGCGCGGCGCGACCCCCAGCGGGTGGCCATCCCCGACCACAGGATGGACGTGATCGCCGGCTTCACCACGGAGTCCATCACGCACATCCTGGGCGGCACCTTCCGCGGCGGCTGGCGGCCGTTGAACGACGGGATCATCTTCGGGCGCATCCGCGGTGTGGTCGGCGTGGTGGGCTGCGACAGCCCCAAGCAGGTCCAGGACCAGGGCCACCTCGACCTGGTCTACGAGCTGCTGCGGCAAGACGTCCTGGTGGTGCAGACCGGCTGCTCGGCCATCGCCTGCGGCAAGGCCGGCCTGCTGCAGCCGGAGGCGGCCTTCCGCCACGCCGGACGGGGGCTGCAGGAGATCTGCGAGGCCACCGGCATCCCCCCGGTGCTGCACACCGGGTCCTGCGTGGACAACAGCCGCATCCTCACGGCCTGCATCGAGATGGTCCGCGAGGGCGGCGTCGGCCGCGACTTCTCCGAACTGCCCGTGGCCGCGGCCGCCCCGGGGTGGTGGTCGGAGAAGGCCATCGCCATCGGGTTCTACGCCATCGCCTCGGGCGTCTTCACCGTGCTGGGGTCACCGTTGAACATCCTGGGCAGCGCGGCGGTGACGCGCTTCGTCACCGAGGAGATCGAGCCGCTCACCGGCGGCAGGTTCGCCTTTGAGTCCGACCCGATCAAGGCGGCGCAGTTGATCGTCTCGCACCTGGATGCCAAGCGCGAGGCGCTGAAGCTGCGGCCGATGATGTACGAGACCGTGGCGGTCGGGGCGTAGGCGGCCCCGGCCCGCGGCAGGAGGGACGGCAGCATGTCACGGATCATCGCCACCGCCGCCATCACGGGGGCGCACAAATACGTCAGTGCGGCGGAGGCCAAGCTCGCCGCGACGATGGAGGCCAAAGGCGGCGGGCACCGGCTGGAGTTTCCCAATACCGCCTTCTACCTGCCCCTGATCCTGGCGCTGACCGGGATCAAGGTGAAGACGCTGGAGGAGGCGCGCGAGCCGCTGCGCATCGCCCGCTCCCTCCTGCCGCCCGTCCCCACGGCGCGGCTGTGGCTGCCCTACCTGGGCGATGCGCTGGACGCGGGGATCGCCACGCTGCTCGCCGAGGAGGTCATCGAGGCGCTGCGCTACGTCAACGGCGGGCCGCCCAACGGCATCTACCTGGGATTCACCGACGACGCGATCCTGCGCACCCAGGGGATCAAGCTGGTGGACGGCCGCATGCCGGGGTTCGCCGCCTGCGTGGGGGCCATGCCCACGACCGAAGGGGCGGTGCGGCTGGCGCGCGAGCTGCAGGAGCGGAGCATCCTGGTCTTCCTGGCCAGCCACACCAACGGCGTGAGCATGGCCGAGCAGCTAGCCGCATCGGGCGTGGAGATGAGCTGGGACACCTACCTGGTGCCCTACGGCAAGGAGACCAGCGCGGCGGTGCTCGCCCTCAACTTCGCCGCCCGCGCGGCGATGACGTTCGGCGGGCTGACCCCGGGCGACCTGAACAAGGCGCGGCAGATCCTCCTCTATAACAAGGAACGCGTCTTCGCCTTTGTCCTGGCCCTGGGTGAGGTGGACGAGGAGAAGTACGCCACGGCGGCGGGGGCGATCAACTTCGGCTTCCCGATCATCGCCGACACGGACATCCCCCAGATCCTGCCCACCGGCATCTGCACCTACGAGCACGTTGTCAGCAACGTGCCGCACGAGCAGCTCGTGCCCAAGGCCATCGAGGTGCGCGGCCTCAAGTTGAAGATCAGCAAGATCCCCATCCCGGTCTCCTACAGCGCCGCCTTTGAGGGGGAGCGGGTGCGCAAGGAGCAGCTGCACGTGGAGTTCGGCCGGCAGCTCTCCCCGGCCTTTGAGTTCCTGCGCGGCCGCGAGCTACCCGAAGTGGAGGACGGCAAGATCGAGGTCATCGGCCCGGACCTGGACACGGCCGCGGTGGGCGGGGTGATGCCGCTGGGCATTCTCATCGACGTCGCCGGGCGCAAACTGCAGAAGGACTTCGAGCCGATCCTGGAGCGGCAGATCCACCGCCTCATCAACGGCGCCATGGGCGTGATGCACATCGGGCAGCGGGACATGCCCTGGATCCGCATCAGCCAGGACACCTTCACGGCCGGCTTCCGCCTGCGCCACTTCGGGGACATCCTCCACGCCAAGTTCCACGAAGAGTACCCGGCGCTGGTGGACAAGGTAGCGGTGACGATCTACTCGGAGCCCGAGCAGATCACCCGCATCATCGAGGACGCGCGGAAAGTCTGGGACGAGCGGGACGCCCGCGTCGCCGGGATGACCGACGAGACGGTGGGCGTCTTCTACTCCTGCACCCTCTGCCAGTCCTACGCGCCCAACCACGTCTGCGTGATCACGCCGGAGCGGCTGGGCCTGTGCGGCGCCTA
>CAYHPT010000199.1:0-3207 GCA_964358435.1 uncultured bacterium
GAAGGGACCCTGGTAGCGCAGCGGCGTGCGTTCGCGCCAGGACTGCCAGACGGCCCGCACGGCGCCCACGACGTCGCGCAGGCGGGCCGCGGGGCGCTCCCAGGGCATGCCGAAGCGGCGCTCCACGTGCGCTCGGACCTGCGTTCCCAGGCCCAGGATGAAGCGGCCGCCGGAAAGGCGGGCCAGGTCCCAGGCGAGATAGGCCAGTGACGTGGGGCTGCGCACGAAGGCCAGGGCGATCGCGGTCCCGATGGCCGCCCGGCTCGTGTGCTCGGCGGCCAGGGCCGAGCCGAGGAATGGATCATGCGCGATCTCGTTGAACCAGAGTCCCGCGATGCCCATCGCCTCCGCCGCGCGGGCCAGGCGGGGGATGGCCGGCAGGTCATCGCCGGCGATGTTGGCGTCCAGGCGCATCAGCGGGGGCACACTCCTGAATCGATCCAGATTCCGGCAGGAGTCATCTGTCCGGGACTCGAACCTATGTTCCCTGTCGGGAGAGGCAGCAGGGAGAAAACTGGGTGCTGAATGAAGCAGGCAGGAGCGCTGCTCCTGGCGGTGATGCTCCTCGCATCACCGAGTCGTAGCGCCACCGGACAATCATCTCCCGTCCGCCTCATCGTCAACGGCCAGGACGTCCCCCTCGCCGCACGGCCCATCGTGTATAACAACGTGCTCATGGTGCCGGTGCCGGGCATCTTCGAGCCGTTCGGCTCGTCCGCCGTCTGGCTGCCGGACGAGCAGGCCGTGGTCATCAGCAATCGCACGCGCACCGTGATCCGGCTGCGCATCAACGACCCCTACGCTCTTGTGGGGACCGACCAGCGGCTGCTGCCGATTGCCCCGGTGGTCCTGCGGGATATCCCGTTTATTCCGGCTCAGGCGGTCTTCGGCCTGCTGGGGGCATGGGTCAAGTTTGACGAGGAGGAGAACGCGCTACGCGTCAGTTCGGTCCTTAGCGGCGTCACGGTGCAGCGCCCCGGCGGGACGCTGCGGTTGATCGCCCGCGCCACCGGCCCGCTGCAGGCGGAGACGCGGCAGCTTACCAATCCCGACCGCATGGTCATCGATCTGCGGAACGCCGTCTTCCGCCTGCCCGACCAGGACACGCCGGTCAACGACGCGGGGGTGGCGCGCATCCGCATCGCGCAGTTCCAGGCGAAACCGCCGATCACGCGCGTCGTCCTCGATCTGATCCAGCCGGTGGACGTGCGGGTGGCCGACAGCACCACCTCCTTTGACCTCACCATCGACGTCCGGCCGCGCGGCGGGCCGCCCACACCGGCGCCTTCGCCCGCCGGCGATTCGGGAGCGACCGTTCCTCCTGCGCCGGCGCCGAGCCCTGCCGCCCCGAGCGCCACCGGGAAGGGGCTGAAGATCATGCAGGTGCGTGTGGAGCAGGGGAGCGGCGTGACCCGAGTCATCGTCGAGGGGACGGCCACGATGCAGTACGCGGTCCGCGAGTTGGTCGAGCCCGACCGCCTCGTCGTGGACCTGCTGGATGCGGTCTTCATCCCCGTCAAGCAGGAGATCCCGGTGCACAGCGCGGCGGTGGAGAATGTGCGCGCCGCGCAGTTCCAGGCCGACCCCGACATCGCGCGCGTCGTCGTTACGCTGAAGCGCAAGGTGGCGTATACCATTGGCGCGGACGCCGGCGGCAGCGTGCTGGTCATCACGGTCACCGACGCGCCGCTGCGGGGGCACGCCGTCGTGCTCGATCCCGGGCACGGCGGAAAGGACCCGGGAGCCATCGGCCCGACCGGGTTGATGGAGAAGCACGTCACGCTGGACGTCGCCCTGCGGTTGCGCCGCCTGCTGGTGGAGGACGGCATCCGCGTGATCATGACGCGCGAGACTGACGTCTTCATCGAGTTGACCGACCGGCCGCGCATCGGTCGGGAGCGGGGCGGCACCGCCTTTGTCAGCATCCACGCCAACGCCAACGCCCAGACGACGGTCAACGGGTCGGAGACCTACTACCTGTCGCCCGTCAGCCTCTCGCTGGCGCAGATGATTCAGGATGAGATCACCCGCGCCCTGGGCCTGCCCAGCCGGGGCATCAAGACGGCGAACTTCCTGGTGCTGCGCGAGAATGCTGTCCCCACAGTGTTGGTGGAGGTGGCGTTCATCTCCCACCCTCAGGAAGAGGCGCGCCTGCGCGAGGACGCCTTCCGGGAGCGGATCGCCGCGGCCGTCGCCCGCGGCATCACGCGGTTCCTGGCCATCTATCCCGTCCCCGCGGGTTTGTAGGCGGCCGGCGTGCGCCTGACCGTCCTCGGCCGGTGGAGTCCCTATCCTCCTGCGGAGGGGGCCTGCCCGGGCTACCTGGTGGAAGCGGCCGGGCAGCGCATTCTCCTGGACTGCGGCCCCGGCGTGCTGGCGAATCTGCAGCGCGTGTCTTCCGTCTTCGAGCTATCCGCGGTCGTCGTCACGCACCTGCACACGGACCATGTCCTGGACGTGTTCGCGATCAAGCTCGCGCTGCAGTTCGGCCGGTTCCCGGACGTCGCCCCGCCGCTGCGGCTCTTCGGCCCGCCAAACGCGATGGAAACGCTGCCAGCGTGGATGGAGGAGAGCGGCCGCGCGGAGTTCCGCGAGCGGTTCGTGTTTCTTCCACTCGTGGGCGGCACCGCGGCGCGCATCGGGCCGATGGTGCTCCGCTTCGGCGCGACCGCGCATACCGGCTCCTGCTTCGCCGTGCGGGTGGAGGCGGAGGGGCGCGTCCTCACCTATTCCGCCGACACCGGGCCCTCGCCCGTCGTGGGCGCCCTGGCCAACGGTGCCGACCTGTTCCTCTGTGAGAACACCCTCCCGCCGGGTGAGGAGGGCCGCGCCGTTGAGGTGGGCCACCTCTCCGCCCGCCAGGCCGCGCAGATCGCCGTGCAGGCCGACGCGCGCCGGCTGCTCCTGACGCACTTCTTCACCCCCGCCGGCGATTACGCCGAGGAAGCGAAGGCAGCGGCGGCGAAGGAGTTCGGCGGCCAGATTCTCATCGCCAAGGAACTGCACACCTACGAGGTCTAGGGGGAACGCGCATGCCCCGCCAGGACGGCCGCCGGCCCGACGAACTGCGGCCGGTGACGATCACGCGTCAATTCATTCCGCATGCCGAGGGCTCGGTGCTGATCACGCTGGGCGCCACGCGGGTGGTTTGCACGGCCACTGTGGAGGAACGGCTGCCCCCGTGGCTGCGCGGCGGCGGCCAGGGGT
>CAYHPT010000200.1:0-3189 GCA_964358435.1 uncultured bacterium
TCCGGTCTTCCGCGCCCAGGATCTGCGCCTCCCGTTCCTTCATTTCCGCGGTGATGAAGCCCTCTGCGTTCGTCAGGGTCGGTTTGCGAATGTAGTCGGCTGGGACCAGCTTCAGGTTGGGCTTGCTCACCTCGATGTAGTAGCCGAAAATCTTGTTGAAGCCCACGCGCAGGGATTTGATCCTGGTGCGGGCCCGTTCCGTCGCCTCAAGGTCGGCGATCCAGCGCTTCCCCTCCCGCGCCGCCCGGCGCAGGCTGTCCAGGTCGGCGTCATAGCCTTCGCGGATAATTCCGCCCTCGCGGGCCGTGAGCGGCGGGTCGTCCCCGACCGCCCGGGCGATCAACTCGGCGACATCCGCGTGGACCTCAACTTGCGCCGCCAGCGTACGGAGGCGATCCGCGGCCGCCGCCATCAGGGCCTCGCGCAGCGCGGGCAGGCGCTCCAGCGAGAGACGGAGCGCGAGCAGGTCACGCGGGCTGGCGGAGGCGTGGCCGATGCGTCCGATCAGACGGGGCAGGTCGGCGATGAGCTTCAGGGCGGCGCGGACGGCGCTGCGCAGCGCGGGCCGCCGCACCAACTCCTCCACGGCGTCCAGCCGCGCATTGATACCGGCCACGTCCCGCAGCGGCTGCCCCAGCCAGGAGCGCAGCAGGCGTCCGCCCATGGAGGTGACGGTGCGGTCCAGGACTTCAAGCAGAGTGTAGCGCACGGTCCCGTCCCGCTGATTCCGCAGGATCTCCAGATGCCGCCGCGTCCCCTCGTCCAGAATCATGTACTCATCGAGGAAGTAGGTGCGGATGCCGCGCAGGTGATCCAGCGGGCTCAACTGGGTCTGCTGCAGGTACTGCACCAGGACGCCCGCGGCGCATGTAGCCGCAGGGAGGTCGGCGCAGCCGAAGCCGTCCAGACTTTGCACCCGGAAGTGCTCCAGCAGCGTGCGCCGCGCGCCGGCGGGATCCCAGCGCCAGTCCTCGACCGGCGTCAGGTGCGCCGGCGCCAGGGTCTCGCGCAGCGCTTCCACCTCTTCGGCGCTGACCAGAATCTCCCGCGGCTCGAGCCGGGTGATCTCCTCATGCAGACGGGCCCACTGCTCCCCGGCCACTTCCGTGACGATAAACTCTCCCGTGGAGAGGTCCGCCGCAGCCAGGCCCCACCGCCCCGCATGGCGGGCCAGTGCGGCGAGATACATGCTGCCCCGCAGCGGCAGGAGCGACTCATCCATCACCGTGCCCGGGGTGATGATCCGGGTGACCTCGCGCCGCACCAGCCCCTTGGCCCGTTTGGGATCTTCGACCTGGTCGCACAGCGCCACGCGGTAGCCGCGCTCCACGAGGCGGGCGACGTAGCCCATCACCGCGTGGTAGGGGACGCCGCACATCGGGATGCGCCGCCCCTTGCCCACCTCCCGCGAGGTGAGGACGATCTCCAGTTCCCGGGCGGCGATCTCCGCGTCCTCGTAGAACATTTCGTAGAAGTCGCCCAGGCGGAAGAGGAGCAGCATCCCCGGCAGGCGGGTCTTCAACTCGTGGTACTGCCGCATCATGGGGGGGAGATCGTGGAAGGTCATCGCCCGGTGCCTCTGCGGTTCCCTCGTGATTTCTTATCTTTTGATGAGGAATCCTGCCGCCAACTGGGAATATGAGAAGTGGAGCGGCCCCGAACCGCCCCACACTCCCCCCACCGAGGTGCCAGCATGCGTATTGCCGTCGCAGTGCTGCTCGTGCTGATCGTCGCCTCCCCGCTCACCGCGGCCCCCGCCCCCGCTCCCGTCGTCGCGTCGCTGGCCGCTCTGAACGGTCCGGCGTTTGACACTGCGTACATGCGGGCGCTCATCCCGGTGCACGAGGAGGCCGTCGAGATCGCGATGGCCGCCACCCTCAACGCCGACCACGCCGAACTTCTGAAGTGGAACCAGCGCCTGGTGGAGCGCAAGAACGCCCAGGTCCGGCAGATGCTGACCTGGCTGCGCGCGGCCGGCGCCGCGCCCGGACAGCGCACCGTCGGTGTGGCCACCCCGGCGGTGAAGAAGCTGCGCGGCCTGGAGGGCGGGGCGCTCGAGCGCGCCTACATCCCGCTGCTGGCCTCCCACCTGGAGCGCAGCGTGGCGCTCTCCCGCCTGGCGGCGACGAAGGCGCACCGCCCGGAACTGCGGGCCATGGCGCAGGAGATCGTCCGCGTGGAGGGCCAGGAAGTGACCATGCTGCGCGGCTGGCTGAAGACGTGGTACCCGGGCTGAGCCGTCAGCGCACGAAGGTCTCCGGGTACGGGCCGGCAGGGAAATCGGAGCCGCTCCCAGGAAAGTACAGGGAGACGCCTGCTCCGGGTCTCCCGGGAAGGCGGCCGCTGGGAACCCGCGCCCGTCCGGCACCGTATCTGTAGCGACTAGGTCAAAGGGAGGGATGTCCGTGCCGCGTTCCAGGCTCGTTGCCCTGCTGCTCGCCGCGCTGCTTCTGGGTGGAGCCGCCAGCGCCTACGCCCAGGATGTCATCTCGATCATCAAGACGGTCGGCATCGGCGTGGCCGTGAAGACCTTCGCCCCGCAGATCAACACCTTCATCAACAACCTACTGCAGGCCCGCGATGCGGAGACCAAGGCGACCACCAAGGTCGTGCCCATCCTGAGTATCTCCATCGGCATCGGCGCGCCCGGCCGGGCGACGATCGGCGCCGCCCAGGTGGCCGGCCCGAAGCGCGCGGTGGAGAAGGTCCAGGCCGTGGCCGCCATCGACGCCAACTTCTCCGGGGTCTGGCAAATCAAAGCCCTCATCCCCGTGGACAGCCTGGAGCCGTGGAAGCGCCTGCGCCGGGTGGTCGGCGTCGGCGTCTCCGCGATCATCGACATCCGGATCTAGTCTCGGGCGGCGAATCGCTCCGCCGCGCACGGCCTGAGATAGACTGAGCCGCGGGGTGCCAATTCACGGGCATCTGGAAGTGGCGGAGGGCCGTGGGAATCGAACCCACCGGAGACCCTAGAGCCTCCCACCGGTTTTGAAGACCGGGGCCCTCATCTAAACCGCCGATCTGACGCGGGCTTTGGGAGGGTGTCACCAAACTGTCACCAAAAGTGTCACCTGTGACTTCGGGGGGTTCCTATTCTTCCCTCTAACTGCCTCTTGCCTAGGTAGTCGGCTAGCCATGCGACCTCTGATTCCATCTTTTCGAGGGAATTATCCTCTAGCGGACGGTACC
>CAYHPT010000201.1:0-3171 GCA_964358435.1 uncultured bacterium
GGAGGACATTTTCACTGAAATCTTAGGGAGGACAGAATCACTGAAACTCCACACAGCCGTTCTGCCGTGCTTGACACGCAGGCCGTGGCCGCGCCGGTCCAGCGTCGAGATAAGGTCGGGGCCGTCAAACGCCTTCACGACTGGTGCGTGGAGGTCTCGGCCATGACCTGGGCGGTGGGTGGCTCCGCCGGCGGGCCCGGCGGCAGCGGCTCCTGATCGAGGCCAAACAGGCCGCGCACGAAGGCGCGCAGCACCGGCGGCGCCAGCGCGATCTCCCGCCAGGAGCGCAGGACCTGCCCGAGCAGCGGCCGCAGCACACGGGACTGGTACTGGGTGTCGCCGTGCTCCTCGATGGCGCGCCGCAACGGCCGGTCCTGCGCCAGGCTGCGGATGAGGCGGGAGAGGTCCGGGTCGGGCAGGGCGTTGAGCGTGCGCCGCACTGCGGTAGTGAAGATGAGTTCCCGGCCGAAACGGCGCCGCCACGCCTGCTCGTACCGCGGTAGCGCCGCGGGGTCGCCGCCGAGCATCGCACCTGCCGCCTCCGCCGCCAGTTGCCCTGCCACCAGCGAGAAGTAGATCCCCCCACCGGAGGTCGCCTTCACGTGCCCGGCTGCATCGCCGGCGACCAGCAGTCCCGGAGCATACGACGGCGTGTGGCGGCCCAGGATGGGGATGCGCCCGACGAGTCTGCGGACGATTCGCGCACCGTGTGCGCGGCGCGACGTCACCGGGTGCTCCGCGATGAGGTGCTCCAGAAAGTACACGGCCGGGCGGTTGGTCAGCCGCGGGTCGATGCACAGCCCCACGCGACCGCTGTCCGGGCCGAGCGGCATGATCCAGGCGAAGAACCCCGGCGCCCACTCCCGGCCGAAGTACAGTTCGGGGGTGTCGGCCGCATCCAGCCGCAGTCCTTCCATCTCATACTGCAGGCCCTGGATGAGGGCGCGGCGCTGCGGCAGCCCGAGGGTCTGCGGCAGGAGCGTACGCGCTCCCTCGGCGTCGATCACCACCGGGGCGCGCACCGAGAGCGTCTGCCCGCGCCGCTCCGCTTCGACCGTGATGCGGCCATCCTCGCGGATGCCGCGGCGGGCGCGGGCCCCCAGGATGAGCTCCGCTCCCGCAGCCTGCGCCTGCGCCGCCAGCCAGCGGTCGAAGCGGTCGCGGTCCACAACGTGGGAGTCGATCTCGCGGCGGCGCACTGTGGCCGCGACGCCGTCGGGGGCGTAGAGCGTGGCCGCGCGCAGGGACGCGCGGGCGAGGGAGGTCGGCAGGGCGAACTCCCGGAAGGCGTGCACGGAGAGTTTACCGCTGCAGTGCGCCGGCGACCCGATCTCGCCGTGCTCCTCCAGCAGCACCGCACGCAGACCGGCGCGGGCGGCCGTCCAGGCGGCCATCCCGCCGGCCGGCCCGCCGCCGACGACGATGACGTCCCAGCGGTCGCTAGTCATCTGCGGACTCCCTGGCCACCCACCCAGTGTGCCTGTCTCCCCGCGGCGCGGCAAGCCCGGGGTGAGATGCGCCCGCGAATCCGGCGGGCGGTTTACCCGAAGCGGCCGATCAGCCACTCGCCGATGGTTTCCAGGAACCCGGGCACGAATGCCTTGGGCAGCCGGGCATACTCGTTCGGGCTCCCTGTTGCCGCCTCCTGGAAGAGGTGGTTGGCCCGGGGGAAGACCAGGAAGGTCGCGTCCGGGTTCTGCGCGCGGCGCAGCGCCGCTTCCGCATCTTTTGCGAAATCCGCCGACGTCGCGGCAAAGAAGTCCCCAGTGGACTTCCCCACGCCCCGATCGTCGTACCGTAGCACGGCCACCCCCCGATGGCCGAGGTGCTCGGCGATCCAGCGGAAGGGTACGTATCCGGGGGATGCCAATGGCTTCGTCGCGATCCTGCCGCCCGCTGCCGCTGATCAGGATCACCGCCGGGTGCGGCCCCGGACCGGTCGGCAGCGTCAGGGTCCCGGCCAGGGTGTGCGCGCTGCCGGCGAAGTAGACCTCCTCTTCCAGGTAGTCACCGGACTGGACGTCCCCGGCCGCGGGCGAGCCCGCCCAGACGGACGCCAGCACGAGGACCACCGCCAGCCAGCGCGTCCACCGCCCCATGGCGACACCTCCTCACCGAGGCGGGACGGCCCGCCTGCATATCTAACCACCGCGCAGCCGTTCTGGAAATGGGCTCAGCATCCTGTTACCGTGGACAGGTGAGGAAACTCGGACCTCGTCTTCTGTTGGTGCTCGTGGCGGTCCTGACGCTCCCCGCGGGCGCCGCGGAATCCCTGTTCAAGAAGGGCACCCTCACGCTGCTCGCGCCGGGCAGGCGGGTGGTGCTCAAGGTCGAAGTGGCCGACACCCCCGAGGCCCGGGCGCGCGGGCTGATGCTCCGCCGCAACCTGCCCGACAACGCCGGCATGCTCTTCGTCTTTGAAGAGGAGCAGCGCTGGGGGTTCTGGATGAAGAACACGCTCATCCCACTCTCCATCGCCTTCGTCGACCGGTACTGGAAGATCGTGGACGTCCAGGACATGGCGGTGGCGCCCGACCCACAGGAGGGACCGTTCACCATCTACGAGGCGCGCGCGCCCGCGCGGCACGCCCTCGAGGTGAGACAGGGACTCTTCCGCAAGTACAACGTTGGCGTCGGGACCCGCATCCTCTTCAAACGGCATGACTGAGCAGGTGCCGCCGCCCGCCGGGCACCCTCCCGGGCGGCCCGTCGCTCCCATCCGCGCGCAACTGCGCCGGAAGGAGGCCGAACTCGCCGCCCTGCGGGAGATCAGCCGGGCTGTCGGCGCCGCCCTCGATCTGGACACCACCCTGGGCCTGATCACACGGAAGACCGCCGAGGTCACGGGGATGGACTCCTGTTCCATCTACCTGCTCGACCCCGCGGGGGAGTACCTGGTCCTGCGCGCGACGACCGGGCTGGCGCCCGAGGCGATCGGGCGCGCGCGCCTGCGCTGGGGGGAAGGACTCACCGGCTGGGCGGCCCGCGAAGCGGCACCGGTGGCCAGCAGCGACGCGGCGCGGGATCCGCGCTTCGCCTACCTCCCCGAGACGCGCGAGTACGCCTTCCGCTCGCTGGCGGCGGTGCCGCTGCAGAGCGCCGGCAAGGTGCTGGGCGCGTTGAACGTCCAGACCCGGGCGGTGCACGCGTACGCGCCGGAGGAGATTGATC
>CAYHPT010000202.1:0-3156 GCA_964358435.1 uncultured bacterium
ACGACTTCCAGGTGAAGACCCAGCGGGTGCACGGGTTTCTCCAGGACGGCAACAAGGTGCGCGTGGCGCTGTGGTTCCGCGGCCGGCAGATGGCCTATCCGAAGATCGGCGAAGCGCTGCTGCAGCGGTTGGCGCAGGCGCTGGCCGACGTCGGAGTCGTGGAGAGCCCGCCCCGCCTGGAAGGACGCAACATGATCATGGTCCTGACGCCGCGCAAGACGTAAGGCGACCCGGGGACCAGTGGACGGACGGTGCACGGTGAGCAAGCGGACGAAGACGCATCAGGGCACGGCCAAGCGCATCGGTCGCACCGGCAGCGGCAAGCTTGTCCGCGGCCGGCAGCAGGCCGGCCACCTCATGGTGAACAAGCGGCCGAAGCGCCGCCGCTCGCTGCGGCGGCGCGTAGCGGTGCACCCGGTGGACGTGCCCAAGATCGCCCGGCTCCTTCCCGGGTCCTGACGGCCCGCGGACGGGGAGACCGGGAAGGTAGGAGTGACCGCAGATGGCTCGAGTCAAGCGCGGCATGGTCTCACGCCGCCGGCACAAGAAGATCCTCCGGCTGGCGAAAGGCTTTTACGGCGCCAAGTCCCGCTGGTACAAGCTGGCGAACCAGTACGTCGTCCGCGCGCTGGCCAACGCCTACCGGGACCGCCGGCTGCGCAAGCGGGAGTTCCGGCGGCTGTGGATCGCCCGCATTAACGCCGCCGCCCGCGGCAACGGGATCCCCTACAGCCGGCTGATCGCGGGGCTGCGCAAGGCCGGGATCACGGTGAACCGCAAGACCCTGGCCGGCCTCGCCGTCGAGGACCCGGCCGCCTTCGACGCTCTGGTGGAACAGGCGAAGGCCAGCCTGGGCCGCTAAGAGCGCGCGGCCGGGCGACGATGGCTCGCCCCTCGGTTATCTCCCAGCGCTTTCCGCTCAAACGGATCACCGTCTCTCCCGCCCAGACCATCCTTCTGGGCTTTGCTTCGATCATGGTGGTCGGCGGGATCCTCCTGTCGCTGCCCGTCGCGGCGGCGGACGGCCGGCCCACGCCCTTCATCGACGCCCTTTTCACCGCGACCTCAGCGACCGCGGTCACGGGGCTGGTCGTGGTGGACACGGCCACCCACTGGTCCCTCTTCGGTCAACTCGTGATCCTGACGCTGATCCAGGTGGGTGGGTTCGGCTACATGACGACGGCGATGCTGCTGGCCCTGCTGGTGGGGCGGCGCATCGGGCTGCGCGAGCGGATGGTCCTGGCGGAGAGCTACAACCTCTACGCCCTGGGCGGGGTCGTCCGCTTCACGAAGATGGTCATCCTGGTGACGCTGGCGATCGAGGGGACCGGCGCGCTGCTGCTGGCGCTGCGCTGGGCGCCCGAGGTCGGGCTCCCCCGCGGCATCTACTGGGGACTCTTCCATGCCATCTCCGCCTTCAACAACGCGGGCTTTGACGTGATGGGCAACAACTTCGCCAGCTTAACCCGCTACGTCACCGACCTGCCGGTGAACCTGATCGTCGCCGCCCTGATCATCCTGGGCGGGCTGGGGTTCGGCGTCCTGGTGAACCTGCGGGACGGGCTGCGGCGCCTGACGCTGCACTCGAAGATCGTCCTCAGCACCTCACTCGGCCTGATCCTCATCGGTACGCTGGGCATCTTCCTGTTCGAATCTACCAACCCCGGCACACTGGGGCCGCTGGGCTGGCCGGGGAAGGCGCTGGCCGCGTTTTTCCAGAGCGTCACGCCGCGCACTGCGGGGTTCAACACGGTGCAGATCAGCAAGATGCACGACGCCAGCCTGATGCTGCTGGTGATCCTGATGTTCATCGGCGCCTCGCCCGGCGGCACGGGCGGCGGCATCAAGACGACGACCTTCATGGCGCCGCTGGCCGTCATCCTGGCCCAACTGCGCGGCTATCCCGAGCCGGCCCTGTTCAAGCGGCGGCTCCCCTCGGTGGTCATCTACAAGGCGGTGACCATTGCGCTGCTCGGCTTGGCGTTCGTTGTCACGATGTCCATCCTCCTGACGGTGACCGAGGGGGTATCCTTTATGGCGGCGCTGTTTGAGGTGGCCTCCGGTTTCGGGACGGTGGGGTTGTCCACCGGGATCACGCCTTCGCTCAGCACCCTGGGCAAAGTGATTATCATGGTGACGGTCTACACCGGGCGGGCGGGGCTGCTGACGCTGGCCTTCGCGCTGACGCGGCGGCAGATGGTCCCCCGCTTCCGCTACCCGGAGGAGCCGATCTATGTGGGATGAGCCCGGCCGCCGCGCGCGAGCGCCCCGAACCCGGCCGGTAGAGGAGGTGAGCTGAGGAAGTCCCTCAGCGAGAGATGGCAGAGTTCGCGGTCATTGGATTGGGACGGTTCGGCAGCAGCGTCGCCCGCACGCTCTACGACCTGGGGCACAACGTGCTGGCGATGGACAAAAGCGAGGACGCCCTGCATGCAGTGGTCGATCACGTCACGCACGCGGTGCAGATCGACTCCACCGACCCGGACGCCCTGCGCGCGGTGGGCATCACGAATTTCGACGCCGTCGTCGTGGCCATCGGCGTGGACATCCAGGAGTCGATCCTGACGACGATGCTGCTCAAGGACCTGGGCGTGCAGAAGGTCGTGGCCAAGGCCGTGGACGACCGCCAGGGGAAGGTCCTGGAGAAGGTGGGCGCCGACACGGTGGTCTTCCCGGAACGGGACATGGGCGTGCGCGTGGCGCACAGCCTGGCCACCCCCAACGTCCTGGAGTACCTGGAGCTGTCCCCGCAGTACACGATCGACGAGGTGAAGGTGCCCGAGCGGCTGGACGGCCGGACGCTGGGCGAACTGGAACTGCGCGCCAAGTTTGGGGTCAACGTCCTGCTCATCCTGCGGGGCAGCCAGCTGCTCATCTCGCCGTCCACGGACGCACGCCTGCAGAGAGGCGACGTCCTGGTGGTCGTGGGAGAGAACCGGCAGTTGAACCGGCTGGAGAGCGTCATCTGATCACCTCAACGAAAAACCCGCTGGTCAAGAGCCTGCGCCAGTTGCACGAGCGCCGTCACCGCGAGGAGACCGGGCGCTTTCTCGTCGACGGCGTTCGCCTGGTGGAGGAGGCGCTGCGCGCGGCGGCGCCGGTCGAGCGCCTGCTGGTCGCCGCGGAGCCGGAGAACCCGCGGCTGGCCGCACTGCT
>CAYHPT010000203.1:0-3148 GCA_964358435.1 uncultured bacterium
CCGCAGTTCGGCACGCAACCCAACGTCTACTACGTCCCCCCGCGCTGGGTGCCGCGCCCCTACCTGCGGCAGATGTTCGGCCCGGGCGTGGACGACGCCATCGCGGCGTACACGGCGCCCTCCCGCGAGCTGCTGGCGGTCCTGCAGTTGTTCCGCACATCGCAGCGCATCATCTTCAGCTACCGGATCGAGGAGGGGCCGAAGGTCTTCGAGACGACGATCAACGGCCGGAAGTGGGAGCTGTTCAACGACACGGTCATCGGCCTGGACCGGACGGGTAAGGAGATCGTGCGGTTGACGGTGCAGGAGCCGATCTACACCCGGCCGCCGCAGCACCTCAACTCTATCTGAGGGAGTGATGAGCGTGGAGGCGCAGGTGACGCTAGACGCCAGGGCGGCAGAAGCTCTCGCCCGCAGCGCCGTCTACCGCTTTCTCTCCCGGGCCTTCCTGCCGCCGGAGGACGGCCTGGAGACCGTGCGTACCGAGGGTGACGGAGCGGCGGGTCTCCTCCGGCGCCATCTGAGCGCCGGCGAGAGCGCGGCGGCGGCAGAGGCGGCCGGCCACGTGCTGGCAGCGACGGACGGCGCGGCGCTGCGGGAAGAGTACTACCACATCTTCGGACACCAGATCTCCCGGGACTGTCCGCTCTACGAAACCCAGTACGGCGCCGGGCATGTCTTCCAGCAGGCCCAACAGTTGGCCGACATCGCCGGATTCTACCTGGCCTTTGGGCTGGAGATAGCCAATGGCGTCCACGAGCGCCCCGACCACATCAGCCTGGAGCTGGAGTTCATGCAGGCGCTGACTTTCCGCGAGGCCTATGCCCGGACGCACCACGGATCCGGCGAGGTGGAACTGCTCCGGGAGGGCCAGTCGAGCTTCATCCGAGACCACCTCTCGCGCTGGGCCCCGGTGCTGGCCCGGCTCGTCAGAGGCCGGGCGGAGGGATTCTATCGTCACGTGGCCGACCTGGCGGCGTCCTTTGTGGCTGCGGAAGCGGCGGGCCTGGGGCTGCCGGCCGCCGAGGAGGCCGGTCTTGCCGCGACGCCGGACGTCGACCTCGAGGGCAAAGCTCCCTGCGGGGCGGATCAGTGCGCCGTCGAGCCCTCATCATGACCGCCGCCACTCCCTCCATCCGGTATGATCTCGACTTCCTCGAGGCGGCCGTGGAGCACGTCCTGCGACAGCGCCGGGAAGCCGGCGACCGGTCGATTGACGAGTCGTACCGGCGCGCCGCCGATCGCATCTACGCGCGCTACGACCGACCGGAGGATCGCCGCTCTTCCTTCGGCGTGCTGCATGCCCGTCTCTTTGAAGAGATGGGATGTGGGAAGCCTCTCGCCGAAGCCGCGGCCCGGTTCGCCGGCCGCATCACCACGGTGCTGGTTGCTCGGGCGTGGACGCGTGCGGAAGAAGGCGTGGAACTAGGTACCGACGGCTGCGCGGTGGGTGCCCGCATTCTGCCGGCCCGTTTCGCTTCGGCAACGGAACTGCGGAGATTCCTCCACCACGAGTTCGAACACGTCGCCGACATTGTGGATGAGACCTTCGCGTACGGCAGTGGCGTCGGCGACTCGTCAGGCCGCATGGCGCGACTCCACGGCGACCGCTTCGGCCTCCTCTGGGACTGCGCCGTCGACGGACGGGTCGCCCGGTCCGGAGAGATTCCCCTGCACCCGCGGCAAGAGCTGGAGGAAGAATGCGCGCGCCTGTATCCGGCACTGCCCCGCGAAGCGGTCGCGGAGGCCGTGCGCCGCCTGTGGGAAGGCGAACGACCGACGTATGTCACGCTTGTCCGGTGGGCAACGGATCCCCTGGCACTGGCCGCCTGGGTAGGTTGGGCCGCGGAACCCGAGGGCGGCTCGGCCCCGCCGCCCGGGGCGCCCTGCCCGCTGTGTGGGTTTCCCACCTATGCCTGGGCCCCGGCGATCGATTTCCTGGTGGAACAGTTGATTCAGGAGGACTTTCCCGCGTGGCGGCGCCGCGATGGCGCCTGCGCCCGATGCGTGGAGGCATACGCGGTGCGGCGGGAATTCACCGCGCCGGTGAGCGGATCGAGCCCGGCGTAGTGCGCCGGGGGAGGTGAGGGGCATGCACATCCGTCGTGTACTCGTGATGGTCTCACTGGGCATCCTCCTTCTCGGCCTGGCGGTCATCACCGCGATCGGGCAGCCGCAGCAGCCGCCCATCGACGTCATGTTCACCAGCACGCGCGTTCCCCTGAATGTCGAACGGGCCGCGCCCCTCTTCGCCCGGGCTGCTGCGCGCACCATCCCCCTGATTCCGCAGATGCTCATCCGTCCCCACGGCGGAGGCACGATCAAAGAGGTCCGCATCCGCGCGCTGCACGACGGCAAGATGATCTACATCGAACTGTCGTGGAGCGACTCGACGCCGAACGCCACTCCCCGCCGCCAGACGGACTTCACCGACGCCGCCGCCCTGCAGTTCCCTGTGGCGCCGGGCACGCTGCCCAACCCCTTCATGGGTGACCGGCTGCGCCCCGTGAACATCTGGCAGTGGAAGGCGTCCTGGCAGGATGAGTTGACGCGCGCGCGTGACCTCCGCGTCGCCTATCCGGACATGGCGGTGGACTACTACTACGACACGCAGTTCCTCAAGGACGAGGCGGCGCGCCGCGCCTTTAATGCCGGGGCCGCGGCGGGCAATCTGCTGTCGCTTCCTCGGCGGACCAGCGCGGTCGAAGATCTCGTGGCCTGGGGGTTCGGCACGCTGACGACGCAGCCGCAGCAGGACGTGGTCGGCTTCGGCTCGTGGCGGCAGGGTCGATGGACGGTGCTGCTGGCCCGGCCGCTGCGCACCGGCGACCCCGCCGACGTGCAGTTCCAGACCGGCACCGCGCCCTTCGTGAACTTCGCCGTCTGGGACGGGGGGAACCGCGACCGCAACGGCCAGAAGAACGTCACCCTGATGTGGTGGCCGCTGCGCCTGCAGGCGAGGCCGTAGGCCGTGTCCGCCGTCTCGGGGATCCTGCTGGCCGGCGGGCGGGGCGTTCGCTTTCGCGGCGACAAGCGGACCGCCCGCGTCGGCGGCGTTCCCCTGCTGGCCTGGGCGGCCGCCCTCCTGGGATCTGTTGCCGACGACGTGGTAGTCGTCACGCGCGACGAAGCCGGGGCGCGTGGGCGT
>CAYHPT010000204.1:0-3126 GCA_964358435.1 uncultured bacterium
AAGGTGCGCGACGCGAACGGCGTGGAGTCGAGTGGTCTGCTCAGCGAGGAGGACTTCGCGGCGTTCGAGACCCGCGTGGAGACCCCGGTGACGCTCAACTACCGCGGGTACGACGTTTACAAGTGCGGGCCCTGGAGCCAGGGGCCGGTCTTCCTGCAGCAGCTTGCGCTGCTGGAGGGATATGACCTGGCGACGCTGCGCCACAACTCCGCCGACCACATCCACCTGGTCATCGAGGCGGCCAAACTGGCCTTCGCTGACCGGGAGCGCTACTACGGCGACCCGCGGTTCGCCGACGTACCCCTGCGCGGCCTGCTCTCCAAGGCCTACGCGGCGGAGCGGCGGGGATTGATCGACATGCAGCGGGCTTCGCTCGAGCTGCGCCCCGGAAACCCCTATCCCTACGAGGGCAGAGACCACGCGCCCGACCTCAGCCCGCTGCGCGGCCGGGCGGGAGATGCGGGGACGACGGGCACGCGCGCGATCGACGAGGACGGGAACATGTTCTCGGCGACGCCCAGCGGCGGCTGGTTCTACGCCTCGCCGATCATCCCGGGACTGGGATTTTGCCTGGGGACGCGCTGCCAGATCTTCTGGCTGGATCCGCCCGACCACCCGAACGCCCTGCGGCCGCGCAAGCAGCCGCGCACCACGCTGACGCCGTCACTGGTGATGAAGGACGGGCGGCCGGGCATGGTCTTCGGCACGCCGGGCGTGGACAACCAGGATCAGTGGACGCTGCAGTTCTTCCTCAACGCGGTGGACTTCGGGATGGACCTGCAGGACGCCATCGACGCGCCCGCCTTCCACTCGGCCCACTTCCCCAGCTCGTTCTATCCGAAGCAGGCCAGCCCGGGCGAACTCGTCGTGGAGGCGCGAATCCCACCGGAGGCGCGCGAGGACCTCCAGCGGCGGGGGCATGTGGTCACAGTCGTTCCCGGGTGGAGCCTCAACTTCACGACCGCGGTGGCGATCGATCCGCAACGCGGCGTGATCGAAGGCGCGGCCAGTTCTCGCGGCGAGCGCAACTACGCGCTCGGCTGGTAGAGGCGGAGCGAGGCGACCGCCTAGCGTCCCAGCGGGAGCAGCGCGGGCAGGGCCCCTTCGGCTTCCAGCAGCTGCCGCTTGAGCGACACCCCACCCCGCAGCGAGTAGCCGCCGAGCTTCCCATCACTGCGCACGACGCGGTGGCAGGGGATCAACAGCGGCAGCGGGTTGCGCGCACAGGCCGTCCCCACGGCGCGCGCCGCCGACGGCTTCCCCAGCGTCCGCGCGATTTCTCCGTACGTGCGCACCTGACCGGGCGGGATGCGCCGCAGCGCGTGCAGCACGGCCCGCTCAAAGGGCGGCACCAGGCTCAGGTCCACGGGACCGCGGTAGGGGGCGTGGTCGCGGATCGCGTGCATGACTTCGGCGCGCAGGTCGGCGGGCGGTTCGGGATCCGCCAGGGGCAAGCTCGCGAGCACGCGTTCGGCTTCGCGCTCGAAGGCCGCGGGTGAGCTCGCCTGGCTGACCATGACGGGGCCGTTCGGACCGTAGGCGACGAAGATCGTCCCGAACGGTGCCGGGACGTTCATGTAGCGGTACTTCGGCGGCGCCTCGGGCTGGGCCGGGGCCGTCGCGCCGCCGTCGGCGGCGACGCGGGAAGTGTACCGCAGGACGAACTCCTCGAGGTCGGCGTCGGTGAGCCGGGTGAGCGCCGCCACGGGCTTGCCCCGGCGCGTGACGATCACCGCCTCGCCCCGCCCGACCTGCCGCAGGAGCGCGTTGGTCCGATTCTTCAGTTCCACCGTGTTGACCATCTTCATTCCCGGCTCCTCCTCGGCGACAGGGCCGTGGTGCCCCGGCGCGACATAGCCAGAAAAACGGCTATGTTCATAGCCATATATTACCATACGGGCGGGGCGCGGCAACCGTTCCGGGGCGGACTGGACGATCTGCCGGGGGCTGGACATCATGGAAGTCGAACAACAAACTGCGGTGCTGGGGAGGAGCCGATTCCGATGATCGACCTGGCATCCCGCCGGTGTGTCCCCTGTGAAGGAGGCGTGCCGCCGCTTGACCGCGAGGAAGCGGAACGTCTGCGCGCCGCGGTCCCGCGGTGGGAGTTGGATCAGGACGCGAAGACCATCCGGCGGACCTTCCGGTTCAAGAACTTCAGAGAGGCACTGGCCTTCGTCAATGCCGTGGCCGATATCGCGGAGACCGAAGGCCACCACCCGGACATCACAATCCACTACCAGCGGGTGCCGCTCACCCTGACCACGCACGCCATCGGCGGCCTCTCCGAGAACGACTTCATCCTGGCCGCCAAGATCGACCGGCTGTACAGCGCGGCCAAACCCGCGGAGGCACTAGATCCCTAGCCGGCCGGCGGCGCATTCAGCGCCAGTCGATCTGCACAACCTGGATCGGTTCGGCGAGTCCCTTGAGGGGCACTGTCCGGGGTTCGGACATGGGGAACCGGGATGGCGCCGCCTGGGCAGTGTCGAGGCTGGCCACAATCTGGCCGGCGTCGGCCAGGGCCGCGATGCGCGCGGCCTGATGGACGCCCTTCCCCTGGTAGCGTGTTCCCCGACGGGTGGCCTCCACCGCATGCAACCCGATGCGCACCTGCGGCGAAAAGCCTTGCGTGCGGCGGTGCTCGACCAGCGTCCGCTGGATGGCCACCGCGCAGTCCACCGCCGCGGCCGGCGTGTCGAAGGCGACGAAGAACCCATCGCCCGCGTGATCGATCTCGGTCCCGCCGTGTCGGGCGAACAGCGCCCGGAGCGTTTCGTCGTGCCAGCGGAGCAGATCCGCCCAGGCGTCGTCGCCGATGGCCTCGACCAGGTTCGTGGACCGGACGATGTCGGTGAACATGAAGGTCTGCGTCAGGCGGACCGCCGCCGCCCCGGGTGCGGTCGCCGCCGTTGCATCCTCCAAGAGTTCGGCGGCGCGACGAGCATCCGGGACGGCACCGAGGCGCTCGAACGCTGAGTGCGCGGTTTCCAGTTCAAGGATCGCCGCCTCCGCATCGCCGGCGGCCTGGTAGGCGGCGCAGAGCAGCAGCCGCGCGCGCGCCATCTCGTACGGGACGTCGACTTCCCGCCACAACTCCAGGCCGCGCCGCAGGCTGCGCGCCGC
>CAYHPT010000205.1:0-3120 GCA_964358435.1 uncultured bacterium
ATAATAGAAAGGCTTTTCGCCCGAGAGCGATGCGCCCTCAGTCCCGATGATCAGTCAACGCCTCCGCAGTTACATCTTCAGGCACCGCTGGGACTACCTGAAAGGGTTTGCCCTCGGCGTGGTGGCCGCCGGTGTCGCCCTGATCGCGCCTTCCGTCCTGCGCCGCGCCGTGGACGGCATCCGCGGGGGCATCTCCCCGCAGGCGCTACTGGGCCTGGCCGCCACCTACGTCGCCCTGGCGCTGGCGGCCGCGACCATCCGCTTCTTCTGGCGAATGAACATCATCGGCGCGTCCCGCCGCATCGAGTACGAGATGCGCAACGACTACTTCGCCCACCTGCAGCGGCTCCACCTGGGATTCTTCCAGCACACGCGCACCGGCGACCTGATGGCGCGGGCGATCAACGATCTGAACGCGGTGCAGCGGCTGGCCGGGCCGGGAATCATGTACGCCGTCAACACGCCGGTGATGCTGCTGCTCGTCGGCGGCTGGATGATCCGACTGGACGCGCGGCTGGCCCTCTGGGTGGGCGCGATCATGCCGTTGATCGCCGTGGCCTTTTTCCTGCTCGGCCGGCAGATCCACCGCCGCTACGAACAGGTACAGGAACAGTTCAGCACGATCTCCGCCCGGGCGCAGGAGAACTTCTCCGGGATCCGGGTGGTCAAGGCCTTTGCCCAGGAACCGCACGAGATCGGCGACTTCGCCCGGCTGGGCCGGGAGTTCATCCGCCGCAACCTGCGGCTGATCGTGGTGCAGGGCGCGCTCTGGCCCTCGATGACCCTGATCCTGGGCATCGCCTCGGCGATCCTCCTCTGGCAGGGCGGCCTGGCCGTGGTGCAGGGGCGGATCACCGTCGGCACCCTGGTCCAGTTCTACGCCTACCTGGGGCAGCTGGCCTGGCCGATGATCGCCCTGGGATGGGTGACCAACCTGATCCAGCAGGGCCTGGCCTCGATGGGCCGGCTGGACGAGATCTTCAACACCCGCCCGGCCATCGCCGACCACCCCGACCCGCATCCGGTGCGGGCGATCCGCGGCGAGATCGAGTTTCGCGCCGTCACCTTCGCCTACAACGGGACGCCGGTGCTGCACCACATCACCCTGATGATCCCGGCGGGCAGCACCGTGGCCGTGGTCGGGCCGACCGGCAGCGGGAAGAGCACGCTGGTCAGCCTGATCGCCCGTCTCTTCGATCCCACCGCCGGCGAGGTGCTGATCGACGGCATCGACACGCGCCGCCTGCCGCTGGAAGACCTGCGCCGCGCCATCGGCTTCGTGCCGCAGGAGCCCTTCCTCTTCTCGGCCACGATCGAGGAGAACCTAGGGTTCGGCGTCGAGTCGGGGGACGGCCACCGCGTCGTCGAGGCGGCGGAGGTGGCGCAGTTGGCGGCGGACATTCAGGACTTCCCCCACGGGTACGGCACGATTGTCGGGGAGCGCGGCGTCACCCTCTCGGGCGGCCAGAAGCAGCGGGCGACGCTGGCCCGTGCCCTGGCCCGCGACCCGGCGATCCTCATCCTGGATGACGCGCTCTCCAGCGTGGACACGCACACGGAGGCGCAGATCCTGGAGCGGCTGCGCGGCGTGCTGGCCACGCGCACGAGCATTCTGATCTCGCACCGCATCTCCACGGTGCGGCACGCCGACCAGATCGTGGTGCTGGACGAGGGACGCATCGTGGAGCGGGGGACGCACGACGAGCTGCTGGCGCGGGACGGTCTTTACGCCGACCTCTACCGCAAGCAACTGCTGCAGGAAGAGCTGGAAGCGGAGCAATAGGGCATGGCGGTGCACTTCCAAGAAGACGAGATCCTGGGGAAGGCGTACGACGCCCGTCTGATGCGGCGTCTCCTGGGGTACGTGCGCCCCTACATCGGGCTGGTGGCGCTCTCGGTCGTCCTCTTGCTGCTTTCTTCCGCCGCCTCGCTCACCGGGCCGTATCTCGTGCGCATCGGTATCGACCGCTACATCACCCCGGGGCAACTGAGCGGTCTGGGCTCGCTCACGGCCATCTATCTGGCCATCCTGGCGGCGGGCTTCATCTTCCGCTACCTGCAGAGCTACCTGATGCAGCTGGTCGGGCAGCGGGCGATGTACGACCTGCGCCTGGCGCTCTTCACCCACCTGCAGCGCCTCTCCGTACGCTTCTACACGCACACGCCGGTGGGCCGGCTGATCACGCGCATCACGAATGACATCGACGCCCTGAACGAAATGATCACGCAGGGTGTGGTCGGCATCTTCGGCGACCTGCTGATGCTCGTGGGCATCCTCGGCGTCATGCTCTGGATGGAGTGGCGGCTGGCGCTGATTACCTTCACGGTGATGCCGCTGATTCTGTACGTGACGGCCCTCTTTCGGGTGCGGTCGCGGGAAATCTACCGCGCGGTCCGCACCCGTCTGGCCCGCATCAACACCTACCTGAACGAGAACATCACCGGGATGCCCATCGTGCAGCTGTTCAACCGGGAGCGGCGGAACTTCGCCCAGTTCGACGCGTTGAACCGGGAGCTGCTGGGGTGGCACCTCCGGGGGCTGCGGGCCTTCGCCATGTTCCACCCCTCGGTGGGCGTGATCAGCGCCCTGGCCATCGCCTTCATCCTGGTCTTCGGCGGCGGCGTCTTCCGCGCGTCGGTGACCATCGGGCTCCTCGTGGCCTTCATCCAGTACGCCCAGCGGTTCTTCGAGCCGATCGAAGAACTGGCGGAGAAATACAATATCCTCCAGGCGGCGATGGCCTCATCGGAGCGCCTCTTCCGCCTGCTCGATGAGCCGGTGGAGGTAGAAGACCCGGTCGAGTCCGTGCCGCGGGAGCGCGTCCGCGGCGAGATCGAGTTCCGCCACGTCTGGTTCGCCTATGAGGACACCGCCGCCGCCGCGCCCGACTGGGTGCTGAAGGACGTCTCCTTCCACATCCGGCCGGGAGAGAGCGTGGCCTTCGTCGGCCACACCGGCGCGGGGAAGTCCTCGATCATCAACCTGATCTGCCGCTTTCACGACCCGCAGCGGGGCCAGGTGCTCGTGGACGGGGTGGACGTGCGCCGCTACGCGCAGCGCGACCTGCGCCGACACATCGGCCTGGTCCTGCAGGACGTCTTCCTCTTTTCCGGGACGCT
>CAYHPT010000206.1:0-3111 GCA_964358435.1 uncultured bacterium
GAACCGAGCGACTGCCTCCGCAGTTGTGCTCAGGAAGGTGCGCGAGCTGAACCGCTCGCGGGAGCGCCGGGTGGTGCGCACCTGGTCGCGGCGCTCGACCATCCTGCCGGAGTTCGTCGGGCACACCATCGCCGTCTACGACGGCCGCAAGCACGTGCCCATCTACGTCGCCGAGCAGATGGTCGGCCACAAGTTGGGGGAGTTTGCCCCCACCCGCACCTTCCGCGGTCACGGCGCGCACACCGAGCGCACGACGACGCTGAAGTAGGGGACGGCCACCAGAAGGGGAGCACGACGGTTCATGGAGACGAAGGCGATCGCCAAGTACATTCGCATCTCGCCGACCAAGGTGCGGCGGGTGGCGGAGCAGATCCGGGGCAAGCCCGTGGACGAGGCCCAGGCCCTGCTGCGCTTCATGCCGCACAAGGCGGCGCGGGTGCTGGAGAAGGCGCTGAAGTCGGCGGTGGCCAACGCGGAGAACAACCTGGACCTGTCCCGGAACGACCTGATCGTCGCCCGGGCGTTCGTGGACGCCGGCCCGTCGACGCGGCGGCTGGCGCCGCGGGCGCGGGGCCGCCTGGACGTCGTGACGCGGCGGAGCAGCCACGTCACCGTGGTCGTGGGGGAGAAGGCGTAGCGTGACGTCCGTGCAGCCTAGGTGGAGGTGAGGCGTGGGGCAGAAGATCCATCCCGTGGGATTCCGCGTGGGGGTCATCCGCGACTGGGAGTCGCGCTGGTACGCCAAGAAGATGGCGCCGTTGATCAATGAAGACCAGCGCATCCGCACGCACATCAAGAAGTCGCTCTACCGCGCCGGCATCTCCCGGATTGAGATCGAGCGCGCGGCCAACCGCGTGCGGGTGACCATCCACGCGGCGCGCCCGGGGATCATCATCGGCCGGGGCGGCACGGGGATCGATGCCCTGAAGAAAGAGCTGGACGCCATGACGGGCAAGCAGATCCAGCTCAACGTGCAGGAGATCCGCCGGCCGGAACTGGAGGCGCAGTTGGTGGCGGAGAACGTGGCGCAGCAGCTGGAGCGCCGCGTGGCCTACCGCCGGGCGATGAAGCAGGCGGTGCAGCGCAGCCTGCGCGCGGGGGCCAAGGGCATCCGCATCGCCGCCGCCGGCCGGCTGGCCGGCGCGGAGATCGCCCGCTACGAGTGGTACCGTGAGGGGCGCGTGCCGCTGCACACCCTGCGGGCGGACATCGACTTCGGCCTGGCCGAGTCGATGACCACCTACGGCCGGATCGGCGTCAAGGTCTGGATCTACCGCGGTGACGTGCTGCCCGAGCCCAAGCGAATCGAACTGGAGCACCGCCGGCCGCCGCGGCTGGCACCGCCGGAGCCGCCCACCGGAGGGCCGAACGGGGAGACCGTGGTCATCCCCTCGCGCACGCCGGCGGTGGCGGTGAAGCGGAGGGACGAGGATGCTGGCGCCTAAGCGCACCAAGTTTCGCAAGGCCCACCGCGGGTCGCGGCGGGGCAAAGCCCTCGCCGGCGGGACCGTCGCCTTCGGCGAGTACGGCCTGCAGGCGCTGGAGCCGGCCTGGGTGACGACCCAGCAACTGGAGGCGGCCCGCGTGGCCATCACCCGCTTCCTCAAGCGCGGCGGAAAGGTGTGGATCCGAGTCTTCCCGGACAAACCGTTCACGAAGAAGCCGGCGGAGACGCGCATGGGGAGCGGCAAGGGCAACCCGGAGGGCTGGGTGGCGGTGATCAAGCCCGGGCGGATCCTCTTCGAGATCGCCGGGGTGAGCGAGGACGTGGCCCGCGAAGCGATGCGCCTGGCCGGGCACAAGCTGCCCATCCGCACGAAGTTCACCACCCGGCCGGAGGTGGCGGCCTGATGGGGGCGGCGGCGGAGTACCGGGAGCTGACGCCGGAGGAATTGCGGAAGAAGCTGGATGACGCGCAGCGGGAACTGTTCGCCCTGCGCCTCAAGGTCGGGCAGCAGCGCAACACCGGGCGGATCCGGGAGCTGCACCGGCGGGTGGCGCAGATGAAGACGGTGCTGCAGCAGAAAGGGATACGGGCGTGACGCAGCCGCGCAACAGACGGAAGGAACAGGTCGGGGTCGTCGTCAGCGACCGGATGCAGCAGACGCGGGTAGTGCGCGTGGAGACCCAGCGCCGGCACCCGCTCTATCGGAAGACTGTGCGGCACAGCAAGAAGTTCAAGGCGCACGACGAGCTGAACGCCAGCCGGGTGGGGGACGTGGTGCTGCTCAAGGAGACGCGGCCGCTGAGCAAGGAGAAGCGCTGGCGCATCGTCCGGGTGCTGGAGCACCGCACCCTGCCGGCGACCGTGCCGGGCGGGGAGGCGGAGTCGGAGGCATGATCCAGCAGCAAAGCCGGCTGAAGGTGGCCGACAACACCGGGGCGCGGGAGATCCTGGTCATCCGCGTGCTCGGCGGCAGCCGGCGCCGCTACGCCACCGTGGGCGACGTCGTCGTGGGGACCGTCAAACAGGCCATCCCCAACAGCGCCGTGAAGAAGGGGGAGATCGTCAAGGCGGTGGTCGTGCGCACGCGCAAGGAGGTGCGCCGGCCGGACGGCTCCTACATCCGCTTCGACGACAACGCCGCCGTGCTACTGACGCCCGACGGCCAGAACCCCCGCGGGACGCGGATCTTCGGCCCCGTGGCCCGGGAGCTGCGGGAGCGCCAGTACATGAAGATCATCTCGCTGGCGCCGGAGGTGCTGTGAGCGATGGCCGTGGCCGTGGGACGGCAGCCGATGCACGTGAAGAAGGGCGACACCGTGGAGGTGATCGCCGGGAAGAACCGCGGCAAGCGGGGCAAGGTGCTGAAGGTCTTCCCCAAGCATAGCCGCATCATCGTCGAGGGCGTGAACGTGGCGAAGCGGCACGCCAAGCCGACGCCGAAGCTGCCGCAGGGTGGGATCGTGGAGAAAGAGGCCAAGATCCCGGCGAGCAAGGTGATGCTGGTCTGCCCCAAGTGCGGCGAGGCGGTGCGCTTCGGGCACGACCACCTGCCCGACGGGACCAAGGTGCGGGTCTGCCGCAACTGCGGCGAGCAGATTGGATAACAGGTGCGGCCCGGGGAGGGCCGCACAATGTGGAAGAGTGAGATTGGGTTAAAGGAGTCG
>CAYHPT010000207.1:0-3103 GCA_964358435.1 uncultured bacterium
CCTTCTATTCCCTTTCCCTGATGACCCCGTTCTTTACCCCACCCCCGTTCGAGGGCACCATTCCCATCTACCTGGCGGCGGTCAACCCGGCGATGTGCCGCCTGGCCGGCGAGGTGGCCGACGGCCTGCACGTCCACCCGTTTCACTCCGCGGCCTACCTGCGCGGCGTGATCATCCCCGCGGTTGAACGCGGGCTGCAACGGAGCGGACGGACGCGAGACGCGTTCCCCCTCGCGTCCAGCGTGATCATGGTCACCGGGGAAGGCGGCGCGCGCGCGTGTGACGCGGCGGAGGCGCGGCAGACGATCGCGTTCTACGCGTCCACGCCGTCCTACCGGCGCGTACTGGCGCACCACGGCTGGGCGGACGTGGGGGAACGCCTCAGCCGGCTGGCCGCGGCGCAGCGCTGGGACGAAATGCCTGCTCTGATATCCGACGAAATGCTGCAGGCGTTTGCCGTGGTAGCGGAGCCGGACGAGCTCGCGGCCCGCCTCCGCGAGCGCTACGCCGGCCTGCTGGACCGCGTCAGCCCTTACCGGCGCTTTGACCCCGACGATCCCCTCTGGCGCAGCTTGGCCCGCGGTCTGGGCTGAGCCTTTGGCGCGGGGGGACCAGCCGGCGCGGGCACGCCGAGCAGTTCCCGCAGGCGCTGTGCGTTGCGGATCGCGTACGCGTTGAAGTCGTTGTTGAAGTAAATGTAGGCGGTGCGCCGGGCCGCGAGCGGGGCAATCTGCCGCGCCCAGGCCACCAGTTCCGCCGCCTGATAGTTCCCCCGATACCGCTGGTCGCCTGACCCGTGGAAGCGGACGTACACACAGTCGCCGGTGACCTGAAAGTCCGTAGGCCGCTCCGGGTCGCTGACGATGCACAGCCCCACCCCATAGTCGCGCATCAGCGTGTACACCTCTTCGGTGAACCAGGACGCGTGGCGGAATTCCATCACGAACGGCGGCTGCGGCGGCAGCGATCGGAAGAACACACGCAGGCGCGTGAAGCTCTCACCGGTCAGGTGGAAGGACACTGGGAGCTGGACCAGGATCGGGCCGAGGCGATCGCGCAGGAGGCCAACCGTCTCCAGGAACTGCTGGAGAGGAGCGGCCACACCCTTGAGCCGCTTGATGTGCGAAAGGAACCGGCTGGCCTTCACCGCATAGATAAAGCCCTCCGGCGCCTGCGCGCGCCAGCGGACGACAGTCTTCTCGTCCGGCAACCGGTAGAAGGTGTTGTTGATCTCGACCGTGTCGAAGTGCCGGGCGTAGAACTCGAACCAGCGGCGCGCCGGCAGGTCGTCCGGGTAGAAGCGTCCCTTCCAGTGAGGGTAGACCCAGCCCGAGGTCCCGATGTAGTACCGCGCGCTCACTCCACCCGCACGACCTTGAGGAGGTTGGTGGTCCCCGGCTGGCCCATGGGATAGCCGGCCGTCACCACGATGTCATCTCCGGACCGGGCCAGACCGGTGCGCCGCACGGCATCTTGCGCCGCGGCGATCACCTCGTCGAACTCGCGCACTTCCGGCATGACCACGGGATGCACGCCCCAGACCAGGCGCAGCCGGCGCAGCGTCGCCTCACTCGTGGTCAGCGCGAGGATGGGGCGGTGGGGGCGAAACCGTGCGACGCGCAGCGCGGTGCTGCCCGTGGTCGTGGCGGCGACGATCACGGCCGCGCCCAGTGTCTCGGCGGCGCGGACCGAGGCCAGGGCGATGGCTTCCGCGGTATTGCGCTCGAGCGTCCGCTCCCGTTCGTCCAGCATGCGGTCGTAGGGCAGCGCCGCCTCGGCGCGCTCGGCGATGCGTGCCATCGCCGTCACTGCTTCCACGGGAAAGCGGCCGATCGCCGTTTCGCCCGAGAGCATCAGCGCGTCGGTGCCGTCGAAGACGGCGTTGGCCACGTCCGCCGCCTCCGCGCGCGTGGGACGCGGGTTTTGCACCATGCTCTCCAGCATCTGCGTCGCCGTGATCACCGGCACACCCCGCCGGTTACAGGCGGCGATCAACGCCTTCTGAATTATCGGGACCTCCTCGGGAGAGACCTCCACCGCCAGGTCCCCGCGCGCCACCATGATCGCGTCCGCCGCCGCCACGATGTCGTCGATAGACTCCAGAGCCCGCCGCCGTTCGATCTTGGCCACCAGGCGGACCGGGCCGCCGCGCTGTGCCACGAACTCCCGCACGCCGCGGACCTCGTCCGGACGTTCCACGAAGGAGAGCGCCACGTAGTCGGCGCCTTGAGCCAGGGCGAATTCCAGGTGGCGGTAATCCTCCGCGGTGACGGCGGGCACGCTCAGCTGCACCCCGGGCAGATTGATCCCCGCGTGCTGGCGCAGCCGGCCGCCGTTCAGGACGGTGCAGACGACCTCCTCCCCCACGATCTCCTGCACCTGCAGGGCGATCTCTCCGTCCTGGAGGAAGACGCGGTTGCCGGGATGGACGTCGCGGGACAGCGCCGGGTAGCGATAGGGGACGACCGGTGCACCGGCGTGGGCAGCGGGAGACGGGCCACCGTCGGGGGCCAGCCGCACGGTGTCGCCCACGCGCAGGTCGACGGCACCGCCGGGCAGCGGCCCGGTGCGCAGTTTGGGTCCGGGAAGATCGAACAGCACGCCGACCTGCCGCCCCATCTCCCCAGCCAGGTCGCGCACCAGCGCGAGCGTCCGGGCGTGCTCCTCGTGCGTGTCGTAGGAGAGGTTCAGGCGGGCGACGTCCATCCCGGCATCGAGCAGGCCGCGGAGCACGTCGCGTCCTGTGCTGGCCGGTCCCAGGGTGCAGACAATCTTAGTCTGGCGCATGCTCACCCGTCCATTCTATGCTATTGTCACCAGGATTCGGAGGAGGCGGTGCGGTGGTCCTGAGGGTGGTGGTGTTTGGCGCCGGCGCGGCGCTGATGGGCCTGGAGATCGTCGGCAGCCGCGTGCTGGCCCCCTACTTCGGGTCCTCAGTGTACGTCTGGGGCAGCCTGATCAGTATCTTCCTGGCGGCGCTCAGCGTCGGCTACTACGTCGGCGGGCAGGTCGCGGACCGCTGGCCCCGCGCCGCGGTGCTGGCCACGGCCCTCTTCCTGGCCGGCGGGCTGATCATGCTGCTGCCGCTGGTCTCCCGGCCGAT
>CAYHPT010000208.1:0-3099 GCA_964358435.1 uncultured bacterium
CCGCCGCTCGTCTCCCGTGGCCAGCATGCGCAGCGTCGCCTCGCGGGTGGCCAGTTCGGCGTCGCCGAGAATGAGGGCCACGCGGGCGCCCAGCTTGTCGGCATGCCGCATCTGTGCCCGCACTGCCCGATTGAGGAGATCCCGATCGGCGGCGATCCCTGCCTGACGCAGTTCATCCACCAGCCGGATGGCCTCGCGTCGCGCCGCGTCACCGACCGCGACCACGAAGACCGTCGGCGGCGCCTCCGCTGTGGGCACGGGCAGCCCCTCCTGCTCCAGCACAAGAAGCAGGCGTTCCAATCCCAGGCCGAACCCCACGCCGGGGGTGGGCGGGCCGTCCAGTTGCTCGGCCAGCCCGTCGTAGCGGCCGCCGCCGAACATCGCGTTCTGTGCGCCGAGTTTCCCGGAGTAGACCTCCACCGCGGTGCGGGTGTAGTAGTCGAGGCCGCGCACGATGAAGGGGTCGAGCACGTAGGGAATCTTCAGAGCTTGGAAGTGCGCCTGCACGCCCTCGAAGTGCTCGCGGCACGCCGCGTCCAGGTAGCCGTAGATCGTCGGCGCCTCGCGGGCGATATTGTGGCAGCCTTCCTCCTTGCAGTCCAGGAGGCGCAGCGGGTTGGTCTGCAGGCGCCGCCGGCAGTCGGCGCAGAGGGCGTCGACGTAGCGGCTGAAGTACTCCCGCAGCGCCTCCACGTAGCGCGGTCGGCAGACCGGGTCGCCAATGCTGTTCAGGCGCACCTCCACCTGCGCCAGCCCCAGACTCTGCATCAGCCGGATCGGTAGGCCGATCACTTCCGCGTCCGCCTCCGGCCCCGGCACGCCGACGATCTCCGCCCCGAACTGGACGTGCTGCCGATAGCGCCCCAGTTGCGGCCGATCGTAGCGGAACATCGGGGCGATGTAGTAGAGCTTCACCGGCTGCGGCCACGACGCGCCGCCGTGCTCCAGGTAGACGCGCATCACCGCGGCGGTGCCTTCGGGGCGCAGGGTCAGGCTGCGCCCGCTGCGGTCGGGGAAGGTGTACATCTCCTTCTGCACAAGGTCGCTCTCCTCGCCGGAGGTGCGGGCGAAGACCTCGGTGTGCTCGACCACGGGCGTGCGGATCTCCCGGAAGCCGAAGCGCTCGGCGAGCGCTCGGATGCGCTCCTCCAGCGCCTGCCAGCGACCGACCTCGTCCGGCAAAATATCCCGCATCCCCCGCGGGACCTGGTACGGCATCAGGACCTCCCTACGGACAGCATCACGGGCGTGATAAACAGACACGCTCCCATCCCTCCAGGGACGGGAGCGTGATCCCGTGGTACCACCCTGCTTCCGCCGCGCGCGCCTGGCGGCGTGCGGCGGCGCTCACTCCACCGTAACGGGGTGGAGTTCCGGCGGACGCGCGACCGCGCCCACGGCTCAGGGCTGTCTTCGGAGGCGAGGACCTGGAGACGCTCCCCACCACGGCCCGCCGGGCCCGGCGTCTCCTCTCTAAGAGGATCGCCTCCTACTCCTGCCCGTCATTGCACGTGCCCTCATTCTAGGGGCGCCCATTGCGGACGGTCAAGGCAAGCGGCCCGCGGCACCGCGCCAGGAGAGGCTCCCGCGCAGCGGGAATACCTTCCCGGTATGCAGGCCATCGTCCTCGCCGGCGGTCGGGGAGAGCGGCTGCGGCCGTTCACGGCCGACCGGCCCAAAGCCATGGTGGAAATCCACGGCACGCCCCTGCTAGCGTATCAACTACGCTGGCTGCGCAGCCAGGGCGTGACCGATGTGGTCATTGCCTGCGGCTACCGTCACGAAGTGCTCCTCGACTTCTTCGGCGACGGCGCCGCCTGGGACCTGCGGATTTCCTACTCCGTGGAAGAAGAGCCGCTGGGCCGCGGCGGCGCCTTGAAGCAGGCGATGCGCTCCCTGCCGGCGGAGCGCGACCTTTGCCTGGCGACCAACGGCGACATCATCACCGACCTCGCCCTGACTCCAGTGGTAGAGCAGCACCGGAGCGACGGCGTGCCCGCCACGGTGGTGGTGACGCCGTTTCGCAGCCCATATGGCATCGTCGAGGTGGACGCTCGCAATCGCGTGACCGGGTTTCGGGAGAAACCCGAGCTGCCCTACTGGATCAACGCCGGGATTTACGTCTTCTCCCGCGAGGTCCTGCTTCTGCTGCCGGACCGCGGCGACCATGAGGATACGACCTTTCCGCAACTGGCCGCGCAGGGCCGCCTCGGGGCCTACCGCTCCCGCGCCTTCTGGCGGGGAGTCGACACCGCGAAGGACCTGGTGGAAGTGGCTCGAGCCCTAGAAGAAGGCCCGCTGCGGCCGGCCTGATCTACGCGCCCGCGGGGCCTTAGGCCGGCTCCGTGTCCGAGTGCTCGCGCTCCAGCAGAACCGTCACGGGACCGTCGTTGAAGATCTCCACCAGCATGACCGTGCCGAACCGCCCGGCGGCCACGGGGACCCCCAGCGCCTGCAGTTCGCGGTTGAAGACGTCAAAGATCAATTCGGCCGCCGTCCCGCCCGCGGCATCGAGAAACGACGGCCGGCGTCCCTTCGACGCGTCGGCATAGAGGGTGAACTGCGGCACGCTGAGGACCGCGCCCCCGACCTCCAGAACCGACAGGTTGAGTTTGCCGGCCTCGTCGCTGAAGATGCGCAGATGCGCCACCTTCTCCGCCAGGGCCTGCGCCTCTGCCGGCGTGTCCGTGGTGCGCACGCCCACCAGAATGGCGAGCCCCGGCCCGACCTCGGCGACCACCTCGCCGCCGACGCGTACCGCCGCACGCTGCACTCGCTGCACGACCAGGCGCATCGCCTATCCTCTCAGCCGCCGCCGCACTGCGTTGCCGGTCAACTCCCGCAGGGCGTCCGCCGCAGCGCCCAGTTCACGGCCTTCCTGACGTAGTTTCGGTCGTCGGTGGCCGTGCGGGTGATCGCCGGCAGAAACCTCCGGAGCCGGGCGTCTGTCGCCGCCTTGTCATGAAAGGCCAGCCAGGCCATCAGAGCGAAGCCGGCCCGCCGGACGAACTCCTCACGCCGCCGGCTCCAGGCCAGGGCCTTGCGGTAGGCAAAGGGTGTCTTGTCGAAGAGGTTGCCGCAGACCTGGTCGCAGACGTC
>CAYHPT010000209.1:0-3098 GCA_964358435.1 uncultured bacterium
GGAAGATCGGCATCCCCGACGCCATCCTGCTCAAGCCGGGCCGCCTCACGCCCAGCGAGTTCGCACTCGTCAAGACCCACCCGGTGCTCTCCGAGGACATCGTCGGCCGCATCCCCTCGCTGCGCCCCACGCTGGAGGCGATCCGCTGGCATCACGAGCGGCCGGACGGCTCCGGGTATCCCGATGGGCTGCGCGGCAACCGGATCCCGCTGGAGGCCCGGATCATCGCCGTGGCCGACGTCTACGACGCCATGACCTCAGGGTGGTCGTACCGCTCCGCCTGGCCCGAGGCCGCGGTGCTCGCCTACCTCCGCCAGGAAGCGGGCAGCCTCTTCGACGAACACTGCGTCGCCGCGCTGCACCAGGTGCTGGAACAACTGGGGGAAGCCGACGGCGCCACCATCGCGGCCCAGACAGCAGGAGCCAGCAGCAGCGTCTGACCGACCAGGAGCCTCGTCAGGAAACCCCTTCGCGCCGTCCACGTGATGAAGCACGCCGCCAAGGGAGCGGCAGCCAGCTCAAGAGGCGGGCGAACCCCGGCAGCGCCAAGACGATGAGGCGACGCTGCACCGGAAGGCTCAAGCGGGGCGCGCGCTGGCGCGCCCCGCTGCCTGATGGCTCGTTGCTCGAGGGTTACCGCCCCCCGAGAATGGCGTCCTTGGCCGCCTTGGCGACGCGGAACCGGACGACCCGCTTGGCCGGGATGCGGAGCGGCTCGCCGGTCTGGGGGTTGCGCCCCATCCGCGCCTTGCGGTTGACGAGGACCAGCTTGCCGATCCCCGGGACGGTAAAGGAGTTCTTGGCCTCTCGATAGGCGAGGTTGGCCAGGTGCTCTAGGAACGTGTTCGCCTGCTTCTTGGACACGTCGAGCTTCCCTGCCAGGTAATCGGCAATCTTGGCCTTCGTCATGGGCTTCGCCATCCACGTCCTCCTCCGTTACGGTGATTTCGGATCTGCCAGTCTGCCGTTTCCGCGGCGGCCGCGAAATTCCTGCAGAACCGTGGGGCCTCAGGGCGGAAGTTGCGGTCGCCGAAAACAGGGCTTATGGCGGGAGAGGCGCGAGTGGGATACGAACAACTGGCGCGCCCGGCAGGATTTGAACCTGTGACCTACGGCTCCGGAGGCCGTCGCTCTATCCGCTGAGCTACGGGCGCGCACTCCCAATTATAGCCGGTCGGCTAGGGCCGGTCTTCGTCCTCCGGCAGGTCTTTACCCGCCCCGGTCACGGGCGCGGGCCGGGTCAGTTCCACCGGCTGGGGGGCCGGCGCCCGGCGGCGGGAGAGGAGGTCGTCCATCAACGTATAGACCACCGGGATAACGAGCAGCGTCAGGAAGGTGGAGGTGGTCATCCCGCCGAGGACGGCGATGCCCAGCGGCCGCCGCCACTCCGCGCCGCTGCTGCCCAGCCCGATGGCCACGGGCAGGCCGCCCATGATGGAGACCAGGGCCGTCATCAGGATGGGACGGAGCCGCGTACGGGCCGCGTCCAGGATGGCCTGGTTGCGGGGGATCCCTTCTTTCCGCCGCTGCACGACGAACTCCACCAGCAGGATGGCGTTGTTCACCACGATGCCCGCCAGCATGATGATCCCCAGCAGCGACATCAGGCTGACCGAGGTGCGGGTCAGCAGCAACATGAGGAACGTGCCGATGGAGGCCAGCGGAACGCTGGCCATGATGATCACCGGGATGGCCAGGGAGTCGAACTGCACGGCGATGGTCATGAAGACGAAGAGCGACCCCAGCCCCAGGGCGAAGAGCATGTCGCCGAAGGTCTCCGTCTGGAACTGCGCCTCGCCGCCGAAGGTGGCCGTGTAGCCGGCTGGGAGGGCCACATCACGCAGCCCCACCTGAATGTCCCCGATCACGGCGGAGAGCGGGCGCCCCCGCAGCGACGCGCTGACCGTGGCCAGCCGCTGCCGGTCCTTGCGCTCGATGGTCGCCGGGGCGCGGCGCTGCACCAGCGTGGCCACGTCCCCCAGCCGGATGGGCGCGCCGTTCACCGTGCCGATGTGCAGGTTGGCGAGTTTACCGACCGCGTCCCGGTCCCCCTCCTGTGACCGCACGACGATGTCCACCTCGTCCCCGCCGGCGCGGTAGCGCGTGGTCTGCGTCCCGGCGATGGCGGTGCGCACCTGGCTCCCCACCTGGGCCACGCTCAACCCCAGCCGGGCCAGCCGCTCCTTGTCCAGGACGATCTGGATCTCCCGCTTGCCCGCGGTGAGGTTGGTGTCCACGTTGGTCGTCCCGGGGGTGGCGGCGACGATCTCCTCCACCCGCCGGGCCAGCCGCTCCAGCACGCGTGAATCGGGGCCGCGGATCTCCACCTGTACGGGGGCCTCGCCCCCGGTCACGCCCTGCGCGCCGACCTTGATGGTGGCGCCGGCGATCTCCCGGGTACGCGCCCGGGCATCTTCCATCACTTCGTCAACCGAACGCTTGCGGTTCCCCCGGTCCACCAGGTTGACGAAGATCTGCGACTGCTGGCTGCCCGCCGACGTGGTGAAAACCCCTTCCGTGCCGCCGATCAGCGAGAAGAAGTTCTCCACCTCGGGCAGTTGGTGCAGAATCACCTCAACCTGCCGCGTCGCCCGGTCGGTCTGGCTGAGGGAACTCCCGGGCGGCATGGTCAGGGTGACCTGGAACTGGCCGAAGTCTCCGCCCGGGAAGAACTCCTTCCCGATCAGCGGCGAGGCGACGAGCCCCAGGCTGCCGATGAACAGCACCCCGGCGACGAGCAGCACCAGGAAGCGGTGGGCCAGCGCCCAGGTGAGCCAGCGGCCGTAGCGCCCGCTCAGCCGGTCGAAGAGCCCGTCCCAGGAGACAAAGATCCGGTCGAACCGCCCCCGCCCCGGCTCGCTCCGCCGCAGCCAGCGCGCGGAGAGCATCGGTGTCAGCGTGAACCCGATCAGGATGCTGAAGAGGTTGGCGAAGACCACCGTCAGCCCGAACTGGCGGAAGAACTGCCCCACCAGCCCGCGGGTAAAGGCGATGGGGATGAAGACGGCGCCGTTCGCCCGGTTGCTGGCCATCACCGCCAGTTCCACCTCGCGCGCGCCGCGGCGCGCCGCCTCCCCGGGCGGTTCGCCCATGTCCAG
>CAYHPT010000210.1:0-3097 GCA_964358435.1 uncultured bacterium
TGGGAGTGCGGGGACCGCCTCGCCGCCGCGCTGCAGGTCCCTTTGATGAGGCGCAGGCGCACCGTCCCCGTGACGGTCCGCTGGGTCGAGGCGACGAACGCGTCGAGGGCCTGGCGCAAGGGCGTATACCACAGGCCGGAGTAGACGAGTTCCGCGTAGCGCATGGCCGCACCGAGTTTGTAGTGCAGGGTGTCCCGGTCGAGGGTGATCGACTCCAGGTCGTGGTGCGCCACCTGCAGGATGGTTCCGCCGGGGGTCTCGTAGACGCCGCGGCTCTTGATCCCGACCAGCCGGTTCTCCACCATGTCCATACGGCCCACGCCGTGCCGGCCGCCGATGTGATTGAGCGTCTCCACGAGAGCGGCCGGTCCCAACCGCTCCCCGTTCACCGCCACCGGGGTGCCTTCCTCAAAGTCGACGGCGACCTCCTCGGGTTCGTCGGGCGCGCGGCGCGGATCGGCGGTGTACTGATACAGGTCCGCGGGCGGCGCGGTCCAGGGATCCTCCAGGATGCCGCCCTCGCTGCTGCAGTGCCAGAGGTTCTTGTCCACACTGTAGGGTTTCTCTTTCGTCACCGGGACGGGGATGTCGTGGGCGGCGGCGTAGGCGATCTCTTCGCCGCGCGAATGGAGGTGCCACTCCCGCCAGGGCGCGATTACTCGAAGTTCGGGGGCGAGCGCGGCATAGGCCAGTTCGAAGCGCACCTGGTCGTTCCCCTTTCCGGTGCACCCGTGCACCAGCGCGTCCGCGCGCACCTCCAGCGCCACCTCCACCTGGGCCCGGGCGACGGCCGGCCGCGCCAGGGCGGTGCCGAGCAGGTAGCGCCCTTCGTACATGGCCCCGGCGCGCAGCGCGGCAAAGGCGAACTCGCGCACGAAATCCTCCTTGATATTGACAACGCGCGCCTCAGCGGCGCCGCTCTGCAGGGCCTTGCGCCGGACCGCGTCGAGGTCCTCCCCCTGCCCCACATCCGCGATCACTGCGACGACCGGACAGCCGTAGGTCTCCCGCAGCCAGGGGATGATGACCGAGGTGTCCAGCCCGCCTGAGTAGGCCAGCACCGCCTTGCGCACCGCCGTCATTGTCCCTCTCCTCTCTGTATTGATGCCTGCCGCACGTCCGCCAGCGCCTGCTCCAGGATTGCCAGCGCTTCCCGGATCTCCGCTGCGGTGACGACCAGCGGCGGCGCAAATCGCAGCGTCCGCGGCTGCACGCCGTTGACCAGCAGCCCCCGGGCACGGCAGGCGTCGACCACCGGCGCCGCCTCACGGTCCAGATCCGCGCCCACGAGCAATCCGCGGCCGCGCACCGCGGTGATCGCGCCGGCGTGATGTCCAAGTTCACGCGGCCCTGCCTGCAGGATCTCCCCCATCGCCGCCGCGTGCGCCGCCAAGTTCTCCTCCTCCACCGTCTGCACCACCGCCAGCGCCGCGGCGCAGACCAGCGGATTGCCCCCGAAGGTGGAACCGTGCGCGCCCGGCTGGAACACCTCCGCCACCGCCGCGCGCGCCAGCACCGCGCCGATGGGCACGCCGCCGCCGAGCCCCTTGGCCAACGTGATGACGTCTGGTCTGACCCCGTATCCCTGAAACGCAAAGAGCGTGCCGGTCCGGCCGATCCCCGTCTGCACCTCGTCGAAGATCAGCAGCAGCCCATGCGCGTCGCACAAGGACCGCGCGGCGGCGAGAAATTTCGGTGTCGCCGGATGCACCCCGGCCTCCCCCTGCACCGGCTCCAGCATGATCGCGCCGGTCCGCTTGTTGACCGTCTCGGCGAGCGCGCCCGGATCGTTGAAGGGGACCACCCGAAAGCCCTCGGGCAGCGGGCTGAAGCCTTCCTGGTATTTGGCCACCGGGGTCGCCGCGAGCGTAGCCAGCGTGCGGCCGTGGAAGGCGTGCTCGGCAACGATGATCTCGTAGCGCCCCGTGCCACGGGTGTGGTGAAAACGCCGCGCCAGTTTGATCGCCGCCTCGTTGGCCTCCGCTCCGCTGTTGCAGAAGAAGGCTTGGAGTAGCCCGCTGCGGCTCGTCAGCCACTGCGCCAGCTGCGCCTGCTCGGGGACCAGGTAGAGATTGCTCACGTGCAGCAGCCGGGCGGCCTGCTCTTGGATCGCCCGCACCAGCCGGGGATGCGCGTGCCCCAGGCTGCTCACGGCGATCCCGCCGACGAAGTCGAGGTAGGCGCGTCCCTCCAGGTCGTAGAGGCGGATCCCCTCGCCCCGGGCGAACGCCACCGGCGCCCGGCGGTAGTTGGGCATCAGCACCTCCTGGCTCAGGCGCTGCACCGCCTCGGTGCGGGTCTCGGTCCGGCTCTCCGTCATCCGTCCCTCCGCTGCGGCACGAGCATCGTCCCCACGCCCTCCTCGGTGAACAACTCCACGAGCAGGGTGTGCGGCACGTCGCCGCGGATGATGTGCGCGGAAGCCACCCCGCCCTGGATGGCCGCCAGGCACGCCTCCACCTTCGGAATCATCCCGCCGGCGATGGCGCCGTCGGCGACCAGCGACCGCGCCTCCTCCACGGTCAGCACGGAGAGGAGTTCGCGCCGGCCGTCGGCCTCGCGGTAGATGCCCTCCACATCGGTGAGCACGATCAGCTTGCTCGCGTCCAGCGCCTGGGCCAGCGCGGCCGCGGCGTGGTCGGCGTTGAGATTCAGCGCCTCGCCCTCGGCGTCGCCGCCGACAGAGGCGATCACCGGGATGAACCCGCCGCCCGCCAGGAGGTGCACGACCTCCGGGTGGACCGCGGTGATCTGCCCCACGCGTCCCAGGCCCGGCGGGTGGCGCAGCGGTGCCGCGGCGAAGAGGCGCCCGTCGCGGCCAGAGAGCCCCACGGCGCTGCCGCCGGCCCTCGTAATCCGGCCGACCAGCGTCTTGTTGGCCCGGCCGGAGAGGACCATCTCCACGACCTCCAGCGTCTCGTCGTCGGTAACGCGCAGGCCGTCCACGAAGCGCGGGGTGTGTCCCAATCGCTCCAGCATCCGCGAGATCTCCGGCCCCCCGCCGTGCACCAGGACCGGGTTGACGCCCGCGC
Source organism: uncultured bacterium (assembly GCA_964358435.1). Taxonomy (GTDB): domain Bacteria; phylum Sysuimicrobiota; class Sysuimicrobiia; order Sysuimicrobiales; family Humicultoraceae; genus Humicultor. The sequence goes on from CAYHPT010000210.1 coordinate 3,033, forward strand.
CCTGCAGCAGCACCAGGTCCTCGATGACTGTGCCGGAGACGCGGGTGAGGATGCTGCCGCCGTAT
>CAYHPT010000211.1:0-3092 GCA_964358435.1 uncultured bacterium
CCATGCGCCGCATCTCGTAGAGGGCCATCCGCAGGACGTTCCGGTCCACGGCGGCGAGACGATCCAGGGTCCAATTGCTGAGGTGCTTGGTGATCACCGCGTCGAGCGCCTTCCGGTGATCGGTCACTCCGGCACAGAGCGCGGTGATGAACGGCCAGTCCTCACGCGGTCGCTCGGCGCGGTGCGCTTCAAGGACGTCTTCGATGGCAAACTTCCCCAGGTCGGCCTGGAAGAGGATCTGCAGTGCGAGCTGCCGGGCGCGGCGGCGGTGCGTCATTGCGTGGACCGCCGGTGCGAGGACCCGGCCGGGAGTAGGAAGAGACGGCGCAACACGTGGCCCTGCACGGACCGATTATAACAAAGCGGCTCCGGAGGAACTACTTGACTCGCTCGATGTACTCGCCGGTGCGCGTGTCCACTTTGATCCGATCGCCGACGTTGACGAAGAAGGGCACATGGACGGACGCCCCGCTCTCCAGTTTGGCGGGCTTCGAACTGCCGGCCACCGTGTCGCCGCGGACGCCCGGGGCGGTCTCCACGACCGCCAGCTCCACGGAGTTCGGCAGTTCCACGGCGATCGCCCGGCCCTCGGAGAAAACCACCGTCACCTCGCTGTTTTCCTTCAGCCAGCGCGTGCCGTCACCGACGAGGTCGCCCGGCAGGTGGATCTGGTCGTAGGTCTCCAGATCCATGAAGAAGTAGCCGCCGTCGTCCCGGTAGAGGTACTGCATGCGCCGCTGCTCCATGTAGGCCCGCGGGTAGCGCTCCTCTGGCATGAAGGTGCGCTCGGTGATGGCGCCGCTCTTCAGGTTGCGGAACTTCGCCCGCACCACCGCCGTGCCCCGGCCCCTCTTGATGTGGTGGAACTCCAGCACGGAGTACAGCTCGCCATCGAGCTCCACGACCATTCCCGGTCGGAAGTCGCCAGCCGTGATCATTTCGCCCTCCTACAGTTCCAGCAGATCTTTGGAAAACCCGGTGAGGATTTCGGCGCCCGACTCCCGCAGCACCACCAGGTCCTCAATGCGCACGCCGCCCCAGCCGGGCACGTAAACCCCCGGCTCCACCGTGACCACGATGTCCGGCTCGAGGACGGCCTCCTCGCGCGGGGAGAGCGTCGGCCCCTCATGGACCGCCAATCCCACGCCGTGGCCCAGCCCGTGGCCGAAGTGCTCGGCATGTCCGCTGGCGGCGATGTGATCGCGCGCCAGCGCGTCGGCCTCCTTGCCTGTCATCCCCGGCCGCAGGCCGGCAACCGCCGCCGCCTGGGCCGCGCGCACGATCCGGTAGATCTCCCGCTGCTGCTCCGACGCGCGGCCGACGACGACGGTGCGGGTGCAGTCGGAATGATAACCCTGCAGCACGGCCCCCCAGTCAAAGGTGACGAAATCGCCGGCGGCGATGGGCTTGGCGGTCGCGCGGCCGTGCGGCAGGGCCGAGCGGGGGCCAGAGGCGACGATCGTCTCAAAGGCCACGCCGTCCGCACCCCGCCGGCGCATCTTGTACTCCAGTTCCAGCGCTAGGTCGCGTTCCTGTACCCCCGGCCGCACCTCCGGGAGGATCTCCCGGAAGGCGGCGTCGGCGATCGCGGTGGCGCGCCGGATGCGCGCGACCTCCTCCGCATCCTTGCGCCAGCGCATCCGGTCCACGCCTTCCAGTGGGATGAACTCCACTCCCGCGGCGAGCTCCTGCAGCCGGCGCAGTTGCGCCACGGTCACCGTATCCGCTTCAAACCCCACGCGCTGCGCTCCCGAGTCGCGCAGAAACGCCGCCAGCCCGTCCACCAGGTTGGTGACGCGCACAGCCGGGAACTCCGGCGCCTCCATCTTCGCCTGCTCTACGTAGCGGAAGTCCACCAGCAGGTGGCTGCGCTCGGACAGGACCACGGCGATCCCCGCCGAGCCGGTGAAGCCCGTCAGGTAGGCGCGGTTCTCCGCCTTGAGGATCACCAGCGCCTCCAGGCGGTCTTCGGTCAGGCGGGCGCGGGCCCGCTCCAGACGGCGCGGAATGGGACGGACGGCCGTAAACATACAGCGTAGATGATAGCGCAAAGGGGGAGCGGAGAGAATGCTCCGCCCGGGCTACGGACTCAGTTGGAAGCGAGAGGCGTCGATCGTGTGGTTCACCCGGCACCCGGTGTAGGCCAGTGCGAGGACGGCGCGGGTGCCCTGGTAGGCGTCGATGCGCTGCGGCAGGTAGAACTTCCCATCCTTCAACTGGAACGTGACGCGGGCGATAGTGGTCGGCCCGCCGCTTTCCATGAACATCTCCACGGTCATGGGCAGGGCCACGCCCGTCGCCACCTTCCGGTGGTCCTTGAGCACGACAATCCCCGCGGCGCGGTTGGCGGGGTCGTACAGCTGCGCCCGCACGGGCTCACCCGTCTTGGGGTCGACCCAGATGGACTCGCGGGCCACCAGCACCTTCTCGAGCAGTTGGGGGCGGCGCAGCACGAAGTCGTAGCGCACCAGCGCCCGCCCCTGGACCGTCTGCGGGACCATCGCCACCAGGTCGTAGTTGGTCGGGTCGTCCACGAAGAGGAGTTCGGCCATGGTGAAGCCCATGCGGCCCGAGGCGCCCGGCCGGGAGCCCAGATCGGCGTTGAGCCGCTGCTCGACAATCCGCCCCGTGGTCGGATCGTAGACTTGCACGCGGTCCTCGTTGAAGACCATCCGCATGCCGACGATCTGGCTCTGGGGGAATTCGTTCGGGTTGACGCCGGTGATGTCGACGCGCCACAGCGCCGGCAGCTTCGCCCAGAGGTACATCTCCACCGTGAATCCCCCGCCCTCGTACAGCGTCACGGCGACGCGGCACTCCACGGTCCGGGGACGGAAGGCGGCGATCTTGGAGATGAATGCGGGTGGGGCCGGCGCGGCGCGCCCCGGCGACAACGTCAACCCGAGCGCGACCGCCGCGAGCGCGGCCGGCACGCGCCGCAGGGGGCCAGGGACACTGCGGGCCGGGCGCGACGCGCCCGGCCCGGAGCCGTCGGTCCGCGCAGTGTTATACCCGCGGAATGGAATAGTCCTGACCCCGAGGCCGGCTCAGCTCCACCAGTCGCTTAAGCCACACCGTTGCCTCATCGTCCG
>CAYHPT010000212.1:0-3064 GCA_964358435.1 uncultured bacterium
GAGATCGAGGCGGTGGCCACGGGGATGTAAGGCTCGCGACGGATCTCTCCCGGCGGCAGCCCCAGCAGCAGGTGCAGCATCGTCGTGTTGCCGGCGCAGACCGCGCCGATGATCTCGTCGCGGGCGACGCGGTGGGTCTTGGCCAGCCCGCCAATCAGCAGGTTCACGGTGTCCAGCGCCGCGGTGCGCAGCCGGTCTTGCCCGGCGGGGTCCCCGGCGTGGATGATCCGCGAGATCACGTCGTCCCCGAAGGCGATCTGCCGGTTGAGGGCGGCCGCCGCGCCCAGGGTCGTCCCCGCCGCCAGGTCCACCAGGTGCACCACCACGGTCGTGGTGCCGATGTCCACCGCGACGCCGTAGACATGGGCGGTCGCCCCCGGCTGGAGGCCGATCAGTTCGTAGCCGCCGTCCGCCCGGGTGAGCAGCGCGGTGACGGTCCACTCCGCCTCGCGCACGACGCGCGGGACGGCGCGCAGCACCTCCAGGGAGATGGTCACGTCGTGGATGTTGCGCTGGCGGCGCAGCTCGCGGGTCAGGCGCTGTACGTCGCTGACGCAGTCGTGCAGGGTCGGTGTCGGGAGTTCCAGCGGCAGAGCGAAGGCCAGCGGGCTGGGGACGAAGAGGCCGGCGGCGCGGGGCAGGCCCGCCTGCTCCTCGGGGATCGGCAGGAACGGCCCGATCCCGCGTTCCGCGCCGGTGAGGATCTGCTCGCCCTCGATGCGCGAGGTCGGCGGGACCTCGACGACCACATCGCCGCGCACCCGGCTCAGGCAGGCCAGGACGACGCCGTTCAGGCGTCCTCCTTCGTCGACCTCCAGCGCCCCGCTGATGTGCTGCATGCGGCAGCGCTGGCAGATCCCCCGGCCGCCGCAGACGTTGTTGAGCGGGATGCCGGCGGCGAAGGCCGCGTCCAGCAACGTCTGTCCGGCTTCGACGGTGACGCTGCGCGCGTCCGATTGAAAGGTGATTGTCGGTACCGGCTCCACGCCCTCACCTCCTCACGAGGCGGCCGCGGCGACCTGCTTCCACTGCGTCCGCATAAAGGCCGGGACCCCGCCCGACTCCCGCGGCCCCACCCTGACCCGCCAGCCCCACAGTTCCTCCAGTTTCCCGCTGATCGCGGCGACGCCGCCGGGGATGACCAGGCGGCGGTGCGCCACGCGCTCGGCGATGCCCGAGTCCGTGACCGCCTTGGCGATGGACTCGGCGTTGAACTTGTCCGCCGCCCACGCCGTCATCACCGACTGCCCCTCCGTGTTCACCACCACTACCCAGGCCGGCACGCGGCTGGCCTCGGTGTCGGCTTCCACGGTGAAGTAGGTGAGGGAGAAGTTGGTGGTGACGAGTACGGGGGAGTCCGTATCGGGGCTGCCCACCGTGTGCACCCCGGGCTCGACCTGGATCGGCTTCTGCGGGTCGGTGTAGATGTTCTGCCGCGCGGTCACCAGCGCGAGCGCCTGCCACGGCTCCAGTTCCGGAGTTACCAGCAGCGCCGCGTACTTGCAGACGTAGGCCGTACCTTCCACGACCTGATCCAGCGGATGGGGTGCCGTCACAAAGGCCAGGGCGGGATGGCCCAGCGGCCGGAACATCTTGCGCAGCGCCAGCCGGCGGATCTGCGTCAGGTCCGCCAGTGTGGCCGCGTGCGTCCGCGTCCCGCTGTCGAGGAGCAGATCGGTGACCCCCAAGGCCGCGATCCGCGCGGTCAGATCGGCGAGTTCTTTGAGATTTCCTCCCCGCACCGCCAGCGGGCAGGCGTGCCGTTTGGCCACCTGCGCCACGGCCTCCCAGTTGGCGGCGCTGGCGGCGTAGAGGATCGGCCGGCTCGCCGCCACCGCGCCGGCCGCCGCGTCCAGGACCGCCGGCGCGTCACTCATCAGCAGCAGGCCCAGACCCGCGGCGTCTGCATCGCGCGCGGCCCCCGCGAAGCGCTCCGCATCGCCGGTGGCGTCTTCCAGGGCGACGACCTCGACGCGGAGGGTCTGCCCGACGCGTTCAAAATCCAGCGCGGACACCCGGTCGAACGCCGCCCGCAGCTCCTCGGGCGGTCGGTCGGTGCGGACGCGCACCGCGATCGCCGGCGGGTGATAGAAGGTCTCCTCGTGGCGGAAGAGGACGGTCTCCTTGCCCAGTTCGATGCGCCGGTCTTTGGGGCCGAAGGCGACCAGCCGGATCGGCGGCGCCGCGGCCCCGGCCAGCGTGGCCTTGGCATCGTCGCTGGCGTAGGGGCAGGCGTCGATGGACGCTTTCTTGGTGGCCAGCTGCATGGCGAAGGCCAGGCAGGTGGGGACGCCGCACTCCCCACAGTTCGTCTTGGGCAGGATCTTGTAGATGTCCAGCGCGGTCAGCGGCATGGCACCCTCCTACAGCAGCGCCGGCATCGCCAGGGCGGGATGCCCGACGCGCTCCAGATGGGCCACCAGTTCCTCGGTGGTCGTCGCCGCCGTCTCGTCGGCGATCTTGTCCACCAGCGTCTCGTCACCGATCTCCTTGGCCCGCGCCACCAGACGGTCTCGCAGCGCGTCCTTCAGCTCTTTGGGCATCCAGACCAGCCGCCGCAGCCCCCCGTCGGCCGGGATGAACTTCCGGCTGGTCAGGTAGAGACGGCCCACGCCGAGGAACCCGGGAGTCTGCACGCCGCCGCCGACCATGCCGGCCAGCGTGCTAAAGGTCATCCCCACCGGCGTCATCCCGGAGTACTCGCGGTTGACCACGATGACCCCATTGACCTCAGGGACGAGCCCCATGATGCACTCGAAGCAGCCGCAGGAGGTCATCGGGGACTGGATCATCGAGTAGAGGCTGACCTGCTCCACGGTCTTGTTGGACTTGGCGTAGACGAACTTGTTGACGTCCTCGTACACGCCCAGGGTCGGATCCAGGCAGGCGCCCTTCTCCACCGGCTGGTTGGGTCCGGAGGGGTTGATCTCATAGGAGGCCTTGCCGTCCAGCCAGTTGTAGGCGCCGCACAGCCCCAGCCGCTCCGGCGTGATCACGCAGACGTGGTTGGGCGCGTAGGATTGGCAGAGGGTGCAGGAGTAGAAGACGTCCACGGTCTCGTCGG
>CAYHPT010000213.1:0-3048 GCA_964358435.1 uncultured bacterium
CCCGCCCCGCCCGGGAAAACTCGGCTGCCGGCCCGCCTTGAAGCGCCAGTCGCTGGTATCCAGCTCCAGCGTCTCTTCGTCCACCGTTGACGTGCGGCCCAGGTAAGCGATGAGGATGCGCGCGTGTTCGCGGTCCACGGCCAGGATGGCGTAGGGTTCATACTCATCGATGGCCCAGAGCACAGGGACGACGTCGGGCCGCCCATACTGCGCGCGGTTCGGCAGGGGGACGGGGAGAACGTACTCGCGCCACAATCCGGGCGCGGCGAAGATGGCCAGTCCCCGGCCGTGCGGCCGGTTCGTCTCGACGTACCGGAGGATGCGCTGCGCCAGTTCATCCGCCTCGCGCCGCGCCTCTTTGGGAATTGCCTCGAGCGTCTGGCGCAGGGCATTGCGCAGCCAGATGCGGTAGGCGGGGTTTTGCCCCTGGTGCTCGGGTCTGCTGGGGTCGACGTCCAGAGAGACGGAGAGAACGTCCGCCCGCTCCGCCTCGATCAGGTCGGCGAGATCCACGGCCCGCAGAGTCTCCGCACCGGCCGCGGGCCGATCAGGACGGTCCGACCCGAAGCGCTGTTTCTGGGGGGACATCCATCCCTATTCTATGCCTGCTCCCGCGTCGCCGCCAGCGGTGGGGGTTCATAGGGCGCCACCCGCACCCGGGCGTCGATGACCGCGGCGCCCTGCACCAGGACCATGATGGGATTGCAGTCCAGTTCCACCACCTGCGGCAGATCCTCCACCAGCGCGCTCACCCGCAGCAGCGCGTCCTGCAGCGCCGCGGCATCGTAGGCGGGCTGGCCGCGGAATCCGGCGAGCAGCGGGTAGGTCTTCAGGCTGCGGATCATCTCTGCGGCGTCCTCCGTGTTCAGTGGGGTCAGCCGCACCGAGACGTCACGCAGCAGTTCCACCAGCACGCCGCCCGCGCCGCAGGCGATGACTGGGCCGAACTGTGGGTCGTGGACCACACCGACGAGCATCTCCACGCCCGGCGGGACCATCTGCTGCACGAGGAACCCCGCCGGCGCGGCCCCACGGGCGGCGAGGCTTCCGGCCATCTGCTCCGCCGCGGCGCGCACCTCCTCCGGTCGCAGGTCCAGCCGCACCGCCCCCAGTTCCGTCTTGTGCACGATACCCGGGGCGATGGCCTTCAGCGCCACCGTCCCGTCGATCTCGGCGGCCGCCGCGCCCGCGTCCGCCGGACTCGGCACGATCCGCTGCCGCACCAGCGGCAGGCCGTAGCAGGAGAGGAGGCCCGGGATCTCCTCGGGCAGGAGCCACCCGGCACCGCGCTTGAGCGCGCCGGCGACGATCGCCGCGGCCTCATCGCGCCGGATGCCGTCCAGCACCGGTGGCGGGATCTGCGGCCGCACCCGCCACTCGCCGTAGCGCGCCACCCGCGCTAGCGCGATCGCCGCATCCTCGGGGAAGGCGTAGGAGGGGATGTGCACGTCCGGCGCCTTCAGAATCTGTGGCAGGCCGCGGGCCGACATGAAGACCGTGAGCACCGGGTTGGCCCCGCCGAGTTCCCGCGTGCCGTCCACGATAGCCTGCGCCACGTCCTCGGCCCGCGTCACCAGCGGTGGGATGAAGATGACGATGGCCGCGTCTACCGAAGGGTCCTCGGCCACAATGCGGAGCACCTCGCGGTACTGTTTTGCCGAAGCGGAGGCGACCATATCCACGGGATTGGTCAGGCTTGCCTGCGGCGGGAGCACCGCGCGCAGCCGGCGCTGCGTCTCCTCGCCTAGCACGGGAATCTCCAGGCCCTCCGCCTCGCAGGCGTCGGCGCAGAGGATGCCCGGTCCGCCCGCGTTGGTAATGATGCCCACGCGGCGGCCGCGCGGCGCGGGCTGGTGGGCCAGCAGCAGCGCGACGTCAAACAACTCCTCCAGCGTGTCCGTGCGGATAACGCCGGCCTGCCGGAAGAGGGCGTCCACCGTGATGTCGGACGCGGCGACCAGGGCCCCGGTGTGCGACGAGGTGGCGCGCGCCCCGGCCCGGGAGCGGCCGCTCTTCACCACGGCGATCGGCTTGCGCCGCCCCACCTGCTGGGCGATGCGCGAGAATTTGCGCGGGTTCCCGAAGGACTCCAGGTAGAGCAGGATGACGTCGGTGCGCGGGTCCGCTTCCCAGTAGGTGATCAAGTCGTTGCCGGAGATGTCGGCCTTGTTGCCGACAGAAACGAAGGTGGAGATCCCCAACCCCAGGGTGGCGGCATGGGCGATCACGGCCAACCCCAAGGCCCCGCTCTGCGAGAAGAACCCGATGCGGCCCTCCGGTGGGGCGGCGGTGGCAAAGGTCGCGTTCAGCCGCACGGCCGGATCGGTGTTCACGATGCCCATGCAGTTCGGGCCGATCAGGCGCATCCCGGCGGCGCGGCAGATGCGCAGCAGTTCCGCCTGCCGCGCCCGCCCTTCCTCACCGGTCTCCGCGAATCCCGCGGAGATCACGACCAGCGCCCGCACCCCTTTGCGCCCGCACTGCGCGGCAACGCTGCCAACGAGCGGCGCCGGCACGACGATGACCGCCAGGTCCACCGGGCCGGGGATCGCCTCCACCGACGGATAGGCCGGCACGCTCTGCACCACGGACGCCTTCGGGTTGACGGGGTAGATCGGCCCGTTGAACCCGTAGGCGAGCAGGCTGTGGAAGAGCTCACCGCCGATCGTGCCGCGCTCGCGGGAGGCGCCGATGACGGCGACGGCCCGCGGCTGGAAGAAGGGGTGCAGGGCGTTGATCGAAGCGACGCGCTCCCGCTGCTCAAACACGGCCCGCGCCTCGTCGCTCACCAGCGTCGGGAAGCGCACGTGCAGTTCGCCCGCCTTGACGTTGACCTCGAGGGGAAAGCCGGATTCGCGGAAGAGTTGCAGCATCCGGTGATTCGCCGGCATGACCTCCGCCTCGAAGACGCGGACGCCGCGTGCCGCCGCCGCCTCCGCCAGGTAGCCGACCAGGATCGTCCCGATGCCCTTACCCTGATACGCGTCCGCCACCGCGACCGCCACCTCGGCACGGTCCCCGTCGCGGCGGGCGAAGATGGCGTGGCCG
>CAYHPT010000214.1:0-3034 GCA_964358435.1 uncultured bacterium
ACGGATCAAGGCGATCAAGCTGCTCTCCGCCTCGGGCGCGTACTGGCGGGGCGACGAGCACCAGCCGATGCTGCAGCGCATCTACGGCATCACATTCCCGGATGAGGAGCGGCTGCGGCAGCACCTGCACCGGTTGGAGGAGGCGAAGCGGCGCGACCACCGGCGGCTGGGCCCGCAGCTGGAACTCTTCATGTTCCATGAGACGGCGCCGGGGATGCCCTACTGGCTGCCCCGCGGGATGGTCGTGTTGAACGAGCTGATCAACTTCTGGCGGGTCGAGCACGAGCAGCACGGCTATCAGGAGATCCGCTCGCCGCTGCTCAACAAGCAGGCGCTCTACGAGATCTCCGGCCACTGGGAGCATTTCCGCGAGGACATGTTCATCAATGAGACGCCGGACGAGGAAGTCTACGCGCTCAAGCCGATGAACTGCCCGAACGCGATGATCGTCTTCGGCAGCAAGACGCGCAGCTACCGCGACCTGCCGCTGCGCCTCTCCGACACGGACATCCTGCACCGCTTCGAGCGCTCCGGGACGCTCGCGGGGCTGTTGCGGGTGCGGGAGTTCTCTCAGGACGACGCTCACATCTTCGTCAGCGAGGAGCAGATCAAGGACGAGTACCGCAGGATTCTCGAGATCACCGAGCGCTTCTACTCCATCTTCGGCATCGCGTACCGGCTCCGTCTGGGAACGCGGCCGGAGCACGTCATGGGCGATCCGGCGGTTTGGGACCGGGCCGAGCAGATACTGCGGGAGATCCTGGAGGAAAGCGGCAAGCCGTACGTGATCGAGCCGGGCCAGGGAGCCTTCTACGCGCCGAAGATCGACATCCTCATGGAGGACTCCCTCGGCCGGGAATGGCAGACGGGCACGATCCAGTTGGACTTCCAGATGCCGCTGCGGTTCGATCTGAAGTACAGCGGCGCGGACGGCCGGGAGCATCCACCGGTCGTGATCCACCGTGTGATCTACGGGTCGCTGGAGCGCTTCATCGGCATTCTCATCGAGCACTACGCGGGGGCGCTGCCGCTGTGGATCTCCCCGGAGCAGGTCCGCGTGCTGCCCATCGCCGACCGGCACAACGCCTACGCGGCGCAGGTGGGCACACGGCTGCGGGAGGCGGGCGTGCGGACGGAGGTGGACGCCAGCAACGAGCGCATCTCGTACAAGGTCCGCCAGGCGCAGATGATGAAGGTCCCGTACATGCTGGTGGTCGGCGACCGCGAGGCCGAGAGCGGCCAGGTGGCGGTCCGGCGGCGGTCCGGCGGGGACCTGGGGCCGATGGCGATCGACGCCTTCCTCGAGCGTGTGCGGCAGGAGGTGACGGCGAAGGGGTAAGGGACCGCTGACTCGCACACCCGCAAACTGAGGACGGCTCCGCCGATACACGCGGCGTGGGCCGTCCACTTATCTGGGTCGCCGTCGCGTTTGCGGCCGGCATCTTGATCGCCGATCGCCGGCCCGCCGATTCCGGGCCTCTTCTTCTCGGGGCGGCGGCCGTCTACGCCCTCTGGCTTCTTATGCTCGCGCTCATTCCTGGGGCCGCCCGTCGTTCTCCCTGGTTGAGCGTTCTCGGGTCTCTCCCGCTCCTCCTAGTCTTCGGCGCCATGGGGCAGCTGGCCGCGACTCTGGATCCGGTCCGGCGGGAAGCGGCTGCGGCCGCGGCATGGGATGGGCGGCGCGCCACCATTGAAGGGCTGATTACCGCGCCCGTCGAGACGCGCGACGGGCGGCAGCGGGTGGTCGTCCGCATCTCACGGTTCGACGGGGCACCACCGCCGCAGCCCTTCACGGTCATGGCCACGCTGCCGCCGGAGCCGCCGCTGCGCTACGGCGACGTGATCGCAGCGCGCGGTGTGATCGCGCTGCCGCCGGAAGGGGGCAACCCCGGCGAACCCAGCCTGCGGGCGGCGCTCCTGCGCCGCGGGATCTCCGCGCTGCTCCGGGTTCCGCCGTACCGGCCGGTGACCGTGCTGCGGCGGGGTGAGGGCCAGCGGGTGACCGCGGGGGTGCTGCTCCTCCGCGACCGCCTGGTCGCCCCGCTCCTGACGCTTCCCGAACCCTACGGCGGTGTGCTGGCCGGACTCCTCTTCGGCGCGCAGGCGGGTGCCGGTCAGGATATGGAGGACGTCTTCCTGCGCGCGGGGCTGCTGCACGTCCTCGTGGTCTCCGGCGCGCAGGTCGGCCTCCTCGCCGCCTCCACGATCGGCCTGCTGAGTCTCCTGCGCGCGCGTCCGATCCTTCGGTTGCTGCTGGCCGGCGCGATCGTTCTGCTCTTCGCGACGATGGTCGGCTGGGGCGCCGCGGTGGGCCGCGCCGCGATCATGGCGCTGGTCGGGCTGGGCGCCGTGTGGCTGCGCCGCGATACTGATCCCCCCACGACCCTCGCGCTGGCGGCCCTCTTCTGGCTGGCGTTCCAGCCCGCCTCGCTCTTTGGCCTGGGGTTTCAGCTCTCCTTCGCGGCCACCTGGGGGCTGATGTTCCTTTAACAGCACCTGGTCCCGCCGCAGCGGCCGCGCTGGCTCGCCCAGTTGGCCGGGGCGACACTGGGTGCGCAACTCGCCGTCCTTCCTTTGCTGGCGGTCGTGTTTCAGCGCGTCTCGCTGGCCGCCTTTCCCGCCAATCTCCTCGTTCTGCCGATCGTCGCCGTCCTGGTGCCCGCCGGCTTCGTCCTGAGCGTGATTGCCGTCGCGCTGCCACACGTAGCTGCCTATCTGGCACCCGCGTTCCTGCCTCCGGTGTGGGCGATCGTCGCGCTGGCCCGGATCTTTGCCCGGGCGCCCGGCGCGGAGGTGTGGCTGCCTCCGGTGGACTGGTGGCAGGCGGCCGCCGCGTATGCGCTCCTCGGGGCGCTGCCCGCTGTGAAGCGTCACGTGATCGCGGGATCGCAGGCCGTTGTCCGCTGGGCCAGCCTAGCGGCGTGGGTCCTCATCGCCGTCGCCGTCTTCACCGCGGGCGGTCCGCTTCCGGAGCGCCTAGGCCAGGCGCAGTTGATGGTCGCCGTGCTGGACGTCGGCCAGGGGGATGCCATCC
>CAYHPT010000215.1:0-2976 GCA_964358435.1 uncultured bacterium
CGCGCTGATCGCCGCCTCTGAGGTGCCATTGCAGGTGAGCGCCCACGCGGTGGAGGTCTTGCAGACCGCGGCCGGCCTGGTGGACCGGGCCAATCCCAGCGTCATCAGTGACCTCGGCGTCGCGGCGCTGCTCGCGGAAACCGGTGCTTCCGGGGCGGGGTTCAACGTCATGATCAACGCCCGGAGTATCAAAGATTCCGCCACCGCCGCCGCGCTGCGTGCGCGCGCCGCGGCGGCAGAGACCGCAGCCCGCAGGCTGCGCGACGCCGTGGTGCAGGCGGTGGCGCGGCGGCTGGCGTCGGCGTGAGCGGACCATGCCGGAACGGGCGCGACTGATCGGCGAGACGCTGCTGCGGGTGGACCGGGTGGGGTCCACGAACGACCTGCTGCGGTCCCTGGCCCAGCGCGGGGCGCGAGAGGGGACCGTCGTCCTGGCCCGCGAGCAGACGGGCGGGCGCGGCCGGATGGGCCGCACCTGGGCCTCACCGCCGGGAGGGTTGTGGCTGTCGATCCTGCTGCGGCCGGACGATCCGTCGGATCCCCGGATAGGGCTGGCCGCGGCGGTGGGGGTTGCGGCAGCGCTGCGCCGGGTCAGCGGAGCCGACGTGGGACTGAAGTGGCCGAATGATCTTGTGCTGCGTGGGCGGAAGGTGGGCGGTGTGCTCGTCGAGAGCGTGCCGCCCTGGGCGGTGGTGGGCATCGGCGTCAATGTCAACGTGGACCGCGTGTTGCTCCCCGAAGAGATCCGCGGGACAGCGATCTCACTCGCGGAGGCCAGCGCAGCGGAAGTGGATATCGAAGAAGTCCTGCGGGCCGTGCTCGCAGAGGTGGACGAAGTCTATGCCGCTCACCGAGCGGGCCGGATCGACGACGTCCTGGCCCGCTGGCGCCGGCTCAGCGTGACCTTGGGCCAGTTCGTGCGCGTGCAGAGCGGCGAGCGTTTCATCGAGGGGGTCGCCCTCGATATCGACGCGGACGGCGCGCTGCTGGTTGGCGATCCCGATCACCCGCCGACGCGCGTCGTTGGCGGTGACGTCACGGTCCTGAGAGGAGGAGGCCGTCCATGACCGCGCACTGCGGCATCACCGCCGTCTCGGCGATTCGCGTCGGCCACGCCACCGATATGCACGCGCAGACCGGATGCACGGTCGTGCTCTGCGCCGAGGGCGCGGTCGCCGGCGTGGATGTCGGCGGAGGAGCGCCGGCCACGCGGGAGACTGACCTGCTCCGACCGGGGATGCTCGTCGAGCGCGCGCACGCGATCCTGCTCACCGGCGGCAGCGCCTTCGGGCTGGCTGCCGCGGATGGCGTGATGCGCTACCTCGAAGAGCGGGGGATCGGGTTTGACGCCGGAGTGGCCCGCGTGCCCATCGTCCCGGCGGCGGCGCTCTTCGACCTGACGGTGGGGCGGGCGGATGCGCGGCCCGGGCCGGAGATGGGCTACCAGGCGTGTCTGGCCGCCGACGATGGACCCGTGCCGGAGGGGTTGGTCGGCGCGGGAACAGGCGCGACGGTCGGCCACCTGCTCGGGGCCGGGGCGATGCACGGCGGTATCGGCACCGCTGCGGTCCCCCTGGCCGGCGGGGTCGTCGTCGGCGCGCTGGCGGCGGTCAATGCCTTCGGGGACGTGCGCGACGCGCAGACGGGGGCCATCATCGCGGGGGCGCGGTCTCCGGCGGGCGAGTTTGTGGACACCGCTCGCGTGCTGCTGGAACTGGAAGGGGAACTGGCTTTCCGGCGAGCGCCGACCAGCACCACCCTGGTGGTGGTGGCGACGAATGCCGCGCTGTCGAAGGCCGACGCCAACCGCCTGGCGCATCTGGCGCAGGACGGTCTCACCCGCGTGATCTCTCCGGCGCACACGATCTTCGACGGCGACATTGTCTTCGCGCTGAGCACGGGCGACGCGGCGAGCAACCTGCTGGCGCTCGGCGCGGCGGCGGCGGAGGCCGTGGCGCGCGCGATCGTCCGCGCGGTGCGCATCAGCAACGGACTGTAGGGCCCCGGGGCACGCTCTCCTGCTGCGACACCGTCCGGTGGGTGGCCCTTGCTCAGAACGGCGAGGAGCGGTACCGTAGGAGCGGAGCCGGCATCCGACGAGGAGCCGGACTGGACGAACAGCGCGACCAGGCTTCGTCCGGTATCTGCGCGGCAGAACTGGAACGGAGGGATTGACATGAGGGTCACAACTCTTCAGATCGCCGTGGCGGCCGTCTGCGGCGGTCTTTCTATTGCTCTCTCCTACACGCCCATCGGGTTCATCGGCGTCCCCAATATCTCCGGCGCGGCGACGACGCTCCACATTCCCGCCATTGTGGCCGGCGTGGTGGCGGGTCCTGTGGCCGGTGGCCTGGCCGGTCTTGTGTTGGCCATTATGTCCTGGGTCCGGTTCGGCGGGATCTTCATGCAGTTTGCGGGCGGCAAGCTGCTGGTGGCCCTGGCGGCCGCTTTCCTGCCCCGGATTCTCATCGGCGTGGTCGCCTATTACGCCTACCGGGCGCTGCGGGGCAATCCGGCGGCCGTAGTGGCGGCACTGCTGGGAACAAGCGCCAACACCGCTGGCGTGTTAGGGATTCTGCTCATCTTCGGCACCTCCGACTTTCGGACGGGTGTGGTGCCCATCATCCTTTTGAACTACCCGTTCGAAGTGCTCTTCGCCGCAGTGGTCGCGGTGCCGGTGTTCGCCGCACTGGCGCGCACACGCCGGTTAGCGGCAGCGCGCTCATGAATCTCTTGCTGGCGCTCGTCGTCAACAACACGCAGATCAAGATCGGCCTCTACGAGAATGCTGATCTGCTGCATCACTGGCGGGTGGCCACGGATCGGGAGAAGACGACCGAGGAGTACGCGATGCTGCTACGGGCGCTCTTCGCCTCGGTCGGCCGGTCGCTGGGCGACGTCGGCGGCGTGGGCATCTCCTCGGTGGTGCCGCCGCTGCTGGACACGATGGACCGCCTGGCCCGCACCTACCTGGGG
>CAYHPT010000216.1:0-2973 GCA_964358435.1 uncultured bacterium
CATTCAATGGACACGGGGTTCGTGTAACGGTTGTGTCAAATCTCACGGGGTTGCGGGCAGGCCGGGCCGCGGCTCCGCGCGTCGGCTTCGGGGGCACAGGAGGCGGAAGGGACCGGGCGAAGATGGTCTACGCTACCCGCCGGACGGGTATTCATCAGTGGTTGGCACCTTTCGTCGGAGCGCGATCATCGCAGATGGCCACACGAAAGCGTGACGTCTGGCCCGTCCCCCCGGCGGCTGCGGAGCTGCCGGATGACGCGGACGCGTTGGCGCCGCAGTACGCCCGGACGCGCGACCCGGCGCTACGCGAGCGCATCCTTACCGCCTACGCTCTGTTGATCGAGCGCACCCTCCTGGATTTCAACTACGCCGGCGTCCCCGCAGACGACCTCCGGCAGGTAGGATACGTCGGCCTGCTCTCGGCGCTGGAACTCTTCGATCCGGCACGCGGGGCGAAGTTCAAGACGTACGCCGGCCACCTCGTCCGCGGTGAGATCCGCCACTACCTGCGGGACCACCGGGACACGATCCGCCAGCCGCGATGGCTGCGGCACCTGAATCGGCGGATCGAGGAGGCCGTGGGCCGCGTCCTCAGTGAGGAGAGGCGGTTCCCCAGCCTGGAGGATCTGGCCGTTGAGTTGAACATTCAGGAGGAGGGCCTCCGCGAACTCCTGAAGGTACGCGAGGCGGTGCGGACGGTCTCGCTGGACGCGGGCGAGGACGAGGAGCACCTGGAGTTCGACCACCGCCGCATCCGCCACCGCGCGTACGTGTCGTTCCACCTGCCGATCGAGGACAAGATCGTGCTCTATCAGGCGCTCGAGCGTCTCAACCTGCTGCAGCGGCGGGTGGTCTACTACCTGTTCTTCGGCGGCCTGACGCAGGTGGAAACCGCGCAGCGCATGGGCATCTCCCAGAAGCACGTCTCCCGCATCCTGGCGCGCTCCCTGACGCGGCTGCGGGGTCTGCTGAACAGAAACTGATGACGCTGCCGCAGGACATCATCGACGAGTTCGTGGGCGCTGCGCACGGCGATCTGGCCCAGGTGAAGGACCTGCTGGCCCGGCACCCTAGCGTCCCCTACCAGGGCAGGCCGAGCGACTTGGTCAGAAACTCCATAAGTGAGGCAGTGCGGCGGCACGCCTCGACGTACCGGGCCATGAAGTCGCGCGCGCAGACGTCCCGTTCGGGAAACTCTCCCATCGAATAGAAGTCCTTCAACCGAAGGTCGGCGGCGAAAGGATGCGCGGGATTGTAGCCTGTCGGAACGCGCTTCAGGGAGTCGCCCTCGACATCGACGCGACCGCGCACGGCTTTCCACTCCTTGGACCGGCCCACAATCTCGTCCCGGATCTTCTTGAGGGCGGCCGCATCGGGATGCCACAGGCCTCCGCCACCAAACGACCGCCCGGGTTCCAGGTGGAGATAAAACCCTGGGGCGTGGGCGTCCCGCCCGGCCCGCAGGTGCGGAAAATGCGCGCCGACATTGGTCTTGTACGGGCTCTTGTCTATGGAGAAGCGAATGTCCCGGTGGATGCGGAACATCGAGCCTCCGACGGGGCGTGGGTCCGCGGAGAAATGACGACTGATGCCCCGCAGGTGCTCTCTGAAGTCGGCGATGAACCGCAGCATGGGAGCCTTAACGTCTGCCTCGTACCGATCCCTGTTCTTCGCGAACCAGTCCCGGCTGTTGTGGGTCCGGAGTTCCCGCAGAAACTGGAACAGGCCCGGGGGAAAATACGCCTGGCTGCCCATGGATCCACTCTCCTCCGACTTCAATGCCCGGCGTTCATGCCGGCCGGCTGCCGCGCCGGCCCGCGGCCTTCAGAGCGTGCCGGAAGGAAGTAATGTCTTCAGCGCCTCGGCCAGACGAGCGCGGTGGCCCGGCGTGTCGAAGCGCAGCAGGGGATCGGTGGGCAGCACAACTTCGTTGATCGCGCCCTGCTGCCGGACGTAGGCGGCCGGCCGGTGCTCGCCGCGGTCGTCGGTCTCCACGGTGATGGCCACGGCGTCGGGACCGCTGCTGTCGAGGAAGTACTGCAGCGGCAGGATCCCCTCGTCGAAGATCCGCCCACCGGGTTCGACCGACACGGCCCGGGCCAGATAGGCCCGCTGGTTCCAGAGTTCGGGCGCCCCGTTGGCCTCCGCCGTGAGGAAGGGGACGACCTCGTCCGGGTGCAGTTCCTTCCTCGGCACCTCGGCGCCGAAGTAGGTCCGCGCCAGGTGGAGCGCCAGGATGCGCATGTTGTGCCGGAAGCCCGCGACGCCGCCGGAGAGGCTGCCCAGGCCGTACTTGCGCAGCCCCACCGCCCCCATCGTAGCGATGCCGCCGAAGTAGATCCCCGGAACCGTCGCGCTCTCCCAGAACGGCGTCAGCGAGGGGATGCGGTCGTGGCTGAAGGTCTTCAACCCCAAGGTCCGCAGGTCGCCCAGTGGGGCGGTGAACCCCGTGGCCGCGATGACGGCGTCCGCCTCGAAGGTGAACGCCCCGGGGGTGGTCGTGCCGGTGGCGAAGATGCGCCAGCCATCGGCGTGTCGCTCGACCCGATCGATCGCCGTGTCCAGGGCGAAGGTCCCGCCGCCGAAAAGGTGATCTTCGTAAGGGATGACGTACCGGGCACGCACCGACGCGGCAGGGGAGCGATTGTACAGCGAGAAAACCACCGGCCGCGGCGAGGCCATGATGATCTGTCGTGCCCAGGGAAGCAGGGCGTCGGCCAGCTCGAACGCGGAGTTGCGCTTGCCGATGATGAAGACGCGCTGCCCGGCATACTCTCTGGCCGGCCGCGTCTCCACGTAATGGGGCACGTGCTCGATGCCGGGGACCTCCGGTTTCCACGGTTCCGCCACGCCCACGGCAAAGACGGCCACGCGGCAGTGGTACTCTCCGTCCGTGGTCTGGAGCGTGAAGCCGTCAGTGCGCTGGCGGGTGGCCACCCACCGGCATCCATACCGGACCGCGAGCCGGTTGCG
>CAYHPT010000217.1:0-2953 GCA_964358435.1 uncultured bacterium
CCGACCGGCATAGTGCTGCAGGGCTTCCTCCCCCGCCAGTGGCAGCGTGTAGACCTTGTCCAGGTGCAGGTGGGCGTTGACGAAGGAGGGTGTGACCAGGTTGCCGGCGGCGTCCAGCTCCACGTCGCCGCGCAGGGGACGCGATTCGATGGCGGCGATGCGCCCGCCGCGGATGCCGATGGAGTGCCGGAGGTCTCCCCGACCGCGCAGGCGCGCGTTGGCCACTACGAGATCGAAGGTATCGGTCACCGCGGCTACTCTTCTTCTTTCGAGTACGGCAGGCCGTCCGCCACCGGCATCTGCGCCCGCCGGACGAACCCGGCCAGCACCAGGATGGTAGCGATGTGCGGCAGGACGGTGATGAACTGGTAAGGGATGCGCAGATTGACCACGCGCAGGCTGAAGGCGTCGAAGTAGCCGAAGAGGACGGAGGCGCCCAGCGCTCCGAGCGGCCACCAGTTGCCGAAGATCATCGCCGCCAGGGCGATGAAGCCGCGCCCCTGGGTCATCCCCTCCAGGTAACCGCGGCCCTGCTCGATCGCCAGGTACCCGCCGGCCATGCCGGCGAGAGCCCCGCTGATCAGGACCCCCAGGTAGCGCATCAGGTAGACGTTGACGCCCAGCGTGTCCGCGGCCAGCGGATGCTCCCCTACCGCCCGCAGGCGCAGCCCGAAGCGGGTGCGCCGCAGCACCCACTGCCCGATCAACACGAGCAGGAGCGCCACCGGGATGACGGGGGAGATGCTCTGCGCCAGCGGCGCGAGCCCGGGGATGTCCCGCAGCAGCGGGATGCTGATTGGGGTGAATCCGTTCACCCCCGGCGACTGGGTGGACACCTTGAAGAAGAGGATGTTCAGGAACCGGGCCAGGCCCGCGGCCAGCAGGTTGATCGTCACGCCGCTGATGATCTGGTTGACGCGGAAGGTGATGGACACCACCGCATGGATCAGGGCGAAGAGCGTGCCCACGAAGGCCGCCGCCAGAATGCCCACCAGCGGAGCGATGTTGGGGTGCGCGGCGGTTAACTCCGGGAACCCGCGGCCCACGAAATACGTCGCCGCCGCCCCCCAGAAGGTGCCCATGATCATCATGCCTTCCAGGCCGATGTTCACCACGCCGCCGCGCTCGGAGAAGACCGCGCCCAGCGCGGTGAGCAGGATGGGCACGGTGAGGCGGATCGCCGAGGCGATCAGGGCGGCGCTGACCAGGGTGAGCAGCAAGTCCATCTAGTCGCTCCCCTCCCCCGCCCCGGCCGGGGCCGCCGCCGGCTGCAGCGGCGGTGTCGCCTGGGCCTCCCGCTTGCGCTGCGCACGGATGTAGCGGGTGAGCAGTTCGTAGCCCACGACGATGGCGAGGATGATCAGCCCCTGGAGGATGGTGATCACTTCGCGCGGCGCGCCGGCGAAGACCTGGATCCCCTGCGCGCCACGGTCGAGGAAGGCGAAGAAGAGCGCGGCCGCGATCACGCCGATCGGGTTATTCTTGGCCAGCAGCGCAATGGAGATCCCCAGGAAGCCGTAGCCCTTGGGGAAGTCGATGTCGTAGTAGCCGAAGTACCCGAGGACGTCGCTTAACCCCACCAGCCCGGCCACCCCGCCGCTGAGGATGAACATGAGGAACATGATACGCTGATTTCCGATGCCGGCCGCCTCGGCGGCGTCGGGGTTCTGCGCCACCGCCCGCACTTCATACCCGAAGCGCCAGCGGCCGAGAATCCACCAGAAGAGGACGCACAGCGCCACGCCGATGAGGAGGAGCCAGTTCAGGCGGGAGGACTCCGGCACGCGCAGACCGAGCAGATGGATGAGCGGCAGCAGCGAGGGGATCTGCGCCCCCGGTGCGACATCGGGGGTGCGCACCCGCGGCGTGCCGGCCTGCGCCGGGTCGCGGAGGATCCCCGGCTCCAGCAGGTAGAGCACCAGGGCGCCGGCGATGGCGTTCATCATGATCGTGGTGATGACTTCGTGGGCGCCGCGCCGCAGTTTCAAGACGATGGGCAGGAGCGCCCAGAGCATGCCCCCGGCCACGCCCACCAGGAGAACCAGCGGCAGGTGGATGGCCCGCGGGAGCCCGGTCACGGCGAAGCCGACGTAGGCCGCGGCGATGGCGCCGATGTAGTACTGCCCCTCCACGCCGATGTTGAAGAGGTTGACGCGGAACGACAGCGCCGTGGCCAGTCCCGCCAGGATCAAGGGTGTCGCCTTGTACAGGATGGAGCCGATGCTGTCCGCGCGCGTGAGGTTGAACCGGACCATCAGCCCGTAGACTTCCAGCGGGTTCTTGTGGATGGCCAGGAGGATCGCCGAGCCGATGAGCGCGCCGAAGAGGATCGCCAGCAGGAGGGCGGCGATCTGCAGGAGGAAGAACCGCGCGCCCGAGCTCATGGGGAGCCGGCCGCGGCGCCGGCGCGCTGCTGCTTCGTCCCGGTCATGTATAGCCCCAGCTCCTGCGGGGAGGCTTCGCCGTGCCGGAACTCCGCGACCAGTTCGCCTTTGTACATCACGCCCACCCGATCGCTCAGGGAGAGGACCTCGTCCAGGTTGGCAGAGACGAGCAGGACGGCCATCCCCTGGGCTTTCGCCGCCATGATCTGCTGCTCGACGAACTCCGTGGCCCCGATATCCAGCCCGCGGGTGGGTTGGGCGGCGACGAGCACCCGCGGCGCAAAGGCGAACTCGCGGGCGACGATGACCTTCTGCTGGTTGCCGCCCGAGAGGGCCAGCGCCGGGGTCGTCGTGGTGGGGACGCGGATGTCGTAGGCGCGGATCCGCTCCTGGGCGAACTCGTCGATGGCCGGCAGGTCGAGCAGCGGCCCGTTAGTAAACCGGGTCTGGCGGTGGTAGCCGAGGATGAGGTTCTCCCGCACCTCCATCGGCAGCACCAGCCCGCGGCGCTGCCGATCCTCGGGGATGTGGGCCACGCCCAGGAGTTTGAGCGCGCCCACGGTCTGCCG
>CAYHPT010000218.1:0-2937 GCA_964358435.1 uncultured bacterium
GGGGACACTGCCGCATGGTCGCCCTCCTCTACGGCAAGTCCCTCTTTCCGCCGATCGGGCTGCAGGTGGACGTGGTGTTCAGTCAGATCAGACACGTGGGCGAGCAGATGCCGTACACGCCCCAGAGGGTCGTCTTTGACCGCCGGGGCCGCCTGCGTCGGTCGCTGATCGCGCTGCGGCGGCGCAAGCCCCCGGAAGAGATGCGGCGGGAACTGGAGCAGCGGATGCACTGGTTTGCGTTCTTTGGGCACGACGCGCTCAAGGCCTACGGCAGGAGAGACCTCTTCAACTTCCAATCCCTCGTGGAGGGGATGCGCCAGGCGGTCTTCCACGCGGTCGGGGTGCGGGCCGGCCGGTCGATCTACGGAGGAAAGTGGGCCTTTCGCGCCATGACGCCATCCGAACGCAGCGTGGTCGAGGCGTCGTACCGCGAGTTCACACCCCAGATGGTGCGCCGGTTGGCGCGGACCTATCGTTCTTGCCTGGCGCCGGTCGCGTCCCGGTTCGGGCTGCCAGATGAACTGACCGCCCTTGAAGACGCGTTGGCCGAGATCCTGTGATGACGGACCTGTGCCATGACTGAGACGACACTGCGGCCGACCGTCGGCGTGACCATCGGCGATCCGGCCGGCATCGGGCCGGAGATCGTCGTGCGCGCGCTCGCCGAGGAAGCGGTGCGGCAGTCCGTGGACGTGGTCGTCATCGGCGACAATTGGGTCTTGCAGCGGGCGATGGAGGCGACCAGCGTCCGCCTTGAGTTTGTCGCGCCGGGCTCGCCCCGCCTGATCGATTTGGGCAACGTCGACCACCGGCTGCAGTGGGGCAAGGTGCAGGCCACCGCCGGCGCGGCCGCCGGTCAGTTCATCGAACGGGGCGTGCTGGAAGCCCTCGCCGGACGGGCGGACGCCCTGGCCACGGCGCCGATCAGCAAGGAGGCGCTCTGGCGCGCGGGATACCGCTATCCGGGCCACACCGAAATGCTCGGCGCGCTGACCGGCCGGCCCGATCCGCTGACGATGTTCCAGGTGCGCAATCTCCGCATCTTCTTCCTCACGCGCCACCT
Source organism: uncultured bacterium (assembly GCA_964358435.1). Classification (GTDB taxonomy): domain Bacteria; phylum Sysuimicrobiota; class Sysuimicrobiia; order Sysuimicrobiales; family Humicultoraceae; genus Humicultor. Next base: position 1,064 of record CAYHPT010000218.1, read on the forward strand.
CTCGCTGCGCGAGGCGGTTGATCAGGTGACGCGCTCCCGCATCGCCGCGATCCTGCCGCGCATCGCCGAGGCCCTCCGTTCGATCGGCTTCGCGCGCCCGCGTCTCGCCGTCGCCGCGCTCAACCCGCACGCCGGCGAGGGTGGGGCGCTGGGCCTGGAGGACCAGGAGCAGATCGCGCCCGCGGTGGAGGAGGCGCGCTCCCGCGGCATCGACGTCCACGGCCCCGTCCCCGCGGACGCGGTGTTCGCTCAGGCATTGGAGGGCCGCTACGATGCTGTGCTCTCGCTCTATCACGACCAGGGGCACATCGCCGCGAAGACGGTGGACTTCCACGGCGCAGTCAGCGTGACCCTGGGGCTGCCTTTTATCCGGACCTCGGTGGACCACGGCACGGCGTTCGACATCGCGGGGCAGGGCGTGGCGCGCGCCGACTCCATGGCCGCGGCGATTCTGGCCGCCGCGGACCTGACCCGGCGCGTGCGGGCGGCGGCGCGATGAAGGCGCGGGCGCGCAACTGGTTCGTCAAGGGTCACGGGCTGGGGAACGACTACCTAATCGTCGAGCCGAAGGATCTTTCCTTCAAACTGACGGTGGCGGCGGTGCGGGCCATCTGCGACCGCCACACTGGCGTCGGGTCGGACGGGATCCTGGCCCTTGTCCCGTCACGGCGCGCCGACTTCGGCGTGCGCATCTTCAATCCCGACGGCAGCGAGGCGGAGAAGAGCGGCAACGGCCTGCGGATCGTCTCGCGGTTTCTCTACGACCACCGATATACAAGGAAGCGAAACTTCACGATCGAGACCCGCGGCGGTGTGGCGCGAGCCAGCCTGCAGGTGCGCCGCAGCCGGGTCGCCGCCATCACCGTGGACGTAGGGCGGGCGACGTTTCACAGCGATGAGATTCCGGTGGCCGGGCCCTCCCGGGAGGTGCTCGACGAACCGTTGACGGTAGACGGGGAGACCCTCCGCGTGACGGCGGTGTCGGTGGGCAATCCCCACTGCGTGGTGTTTGTCGATACCCTCGATGTCAGCCTGCTGCGCCGCCTCGGTCCCCATCTGGAGACGCACCCGGCGTTCCCGCGCCGCACCAACGTGCAGATGGCGAAAGTGGTTGCGCCGGACCGCCTGGAGATCCTGATCTGGGAGCGCGGCGCCGGGGAGACCCAGGCCTCCGGCACCAGCGCCGGCGCGGTCGCGGCGGCGGCGGCTCGCTTGGGGCGCGCGGGTCGTCGTGTCACCGTGGCCATGCCCGGTGGGCAACTCGGGGTGACGATCGACGCGGACTGGACGGTGCACCTGACCGGACCGGCGGAGGAGGTGTGCGCCGGGACCTTCAGCGGCGGACTGCTCCGGCGGCTGCGCCGTGCCCGCTGACCTCTGGCGCGCAGCGCCCGGCGTGTCTGCAGTTGTGACGGATGACCCCGTAGCATACCCTGGAGTGGAACATCCCTGGAGCCGCGCATGAAGAAGATCCTCTACGTCATCCTGGACGGCGTGGGCGACCGCCCCATCGCCGCGCTGGGCGGGCAGACGCCGCTGGGCGCCGCCCGGACGCCGCATCTCGACCGGCTGGCGCGCGAAGGGCGTCTCGGGCTCGTGCAGACCGTCGGCCCCGACATCGCGCCGGAATCCGACGTGGCCGTGATGGCGATGTTGGGGTACGATCCGCAGACCTACCACGCGGGGCGCGGGCCGCTGGAAGCGCTGGGCGCGGACCTCGCCTTCGACGACGGTGATCTGGCGCTGCGCGGGAACTTCGCGACGCTGGGCGCGGGCCGACGCATCGTGGACCGGCGCGTGGGGCGGAACCTCACTTCCGCAGAAGCCCATGAACTTGCCGAGGCCGTGACCAGCCAGGTGCGCCTCACCGCGTC
>CAYHPT010000219.1:0-2928 GCA_964358435.1 uncultured bacterium
AGCGGCGTGCGCCAGCGCACGTAGATCCCGTCGTCCACGTAGAAGTGCGCGGCCAGGTCGGGGAAGGCGTCCAGGACGATGATGACGCGCCGTGCCTGGCTCTTCGACATCGGGCGGCGGTAGAGCACCCGGTCCCGGGTGAAGTCGTAGATCAGCCCGCCGTTGTAGAGGATCGCCGGCGGGTCGGCGCCGAGTGACTCGATATAGCGCCGCCCCGAGCGCCAGGTGCGGCCGGTGGCCAGGCAGATGCGCACGCCCCGCCGCTGCGCCTCCCGCACGACGCGGCGCACGCGCGCGGTGATCTTCCGCCGGGAAGTCACCAGCGTCCCGTCGATGTCGGCGACGACAAGCCGGTACGTCATGCGGGCTCCGGCAGGGGCAGGCGCACCGCCGTCCCGCTGCGCGCGGCCTGGTAGACGGCCTCGACCAGTTCGGTAGCGCGGTAGCCGTCGGCGGCGGTCACTGCCGGCGGCGCCTCCCCCAGCACCGCGTCGATGAAGTGGCGGTCTTCTTCCACGTACCCCCACTTGTCCTCGAACGGCATCTGGAAGCAGTCGATCGCCTCCACCTGGTCGCGCGTCCCCGGGCTGAACCAGGCGCGCTCCAGTTCTTCCGTCACGGCGGTCTGGTGCGGGCCGTACACCTCCACGCGTTCGTAGGGGAAGAACCAGGAGGTGTGCGCCACGGAGGTCACGCTGGCGGCGACACCGGAGGCGAAGCGGAAGAGCATGACGAACCCGTCGAGTTCCTTGTAGACGCTCTGCCGGGCGACGCCGCTCACCTCCGTCACGTCGCCGAAGAGGAAGCGGCCCATGTCGAAGAGGTGCACCGGCGTCTCGTAGAGGTAGCCGCCGGTCACAGTGGGGTCGCCGGTCCAGGGCGGCTGCTGCAGTTCCCCGCGGTTGTGCTTCATCTGCGCGAGGAGCGGGGTGAGGCGCCCATCCTCGATCAGCGTCTTGACGAAGCGGTAGACCCGAGCGAAGCGGCGGTTCAGTCCCAGTTGATAGACGCCGCGGGCGCGGCGGGCGGCCTCGTGGATCTCGAAGGCGCCGCGCAGCGTCGTGGCCAGCGGCTTCTCGGATAAGACTTGCCGGCCGGCGCGCAGCGCGGCGACCACGGGTTCGACGTGCTGGGCGTTGGGCGTGCAGACATAGACGGCGTCCACCTCGCGGTCGTGCAGGTCGGCGAGCGAGCCCAGCGCCACCGTCTCCACCTCCGCGGCCAGCCGCTCCGCGGCGCGCGGCACCACGTCGGCGATGCCCACCAACTGCACCCGGTCGTCCCGCCGCAGGTTCAGGGCATGGATGCGGCCGATAAATCCGGCCCCCAGGACCCCTACCCGCACCGTCATGACACCCGCTCCTCCGCCCGGTCCGCTTCCTTAAAGAGGAGGTCCAGGCTCGCCCGCGCCTCCCGCGCCAGACGCGCCGGAGCCCAGGCGTAATACTCCGGTCGGAAGAGTTCGATGGAATAGGCGCCCCGGAAGCCGAGCGCTTCCAGCCGCCGTACCAGCGGGACGAGCGGCAGCACGCCGCGGCCCGGCAGCAGGCGGTGGGCGTCGGTGAGTTCGGCGCGGGGCCGATCTTCCGCGTCGTCCAGGTGGACGATGAAGAGCCGGGCGGGATCCAGCCCGTCCAGCATCTCCCCGCTCGAACCGCCCGCGTAGAAATGGAAGGCGTCGATGACCAGCCCGACCCGGGAATCGGCGACGGCGTCGACGATCTCCCGCGCCGCCGCCAGCGTGTTGACCGAACAGCGGCCAAACCCCAGGAACTCAAACCCCAACTGCAGACCATACTCTTCGGCGATCGCCGTCAGGTCCCGCAGCGCGGCGACCGTGCGCGCCCGCACCGCCGCGTCCGGGTGGGCGCCCGCCTCCAGGAAGGAGGGCACGGCGACGACGTAGGGCGCCCCGATCTCCCGGGCCCAGCGGCAGAGATCGTGGCACCGCACGGCGATCGCGCGCGGATCGCTCGACAGCGTGGCGTCCTCCAGCGCATTCACGGAGAGCGGCGCGACGCCGGCCTGCTCGAACTCGGCGCGCAGCGCCTCCAGCGAGCGTTCGCTGAGCCAGGCCTCAATCTTCGTGTCGCGCAGTTCGAGATAGCGAAATCCGGCCTGCGCGGCCACGGCGATGTCGGTCGCCAGAGCGGCCTGTCCCGTCGTAGACCCGTTCAGCCCATACCGATCCGCGGTCACCATCAGCCCCTCACCGTCCCCAGGACCTCCATGCAGCGGCGCAGCACGACCTCCGCGGGACCGGTAGGCCAGCACTCCAGCCCGACCGCCCCACGGTAGCCGCCCGCGCGCAGGGCGTCCATCACCGCGGCCCACGGGATCGTCCCGCTCCCTGGTTCGCCGCGGCCCGGCACATCGGCGACGTGCACGTGGGCCGTGGCGGGCAGCACCGCCGGCAGCCGGTCGAGCAGGTCCTCGTGCATCACGCGCATGTGGTAGACGTCCAGCAGCAGGCGCACCGCCGGATGCCCTACCTCCGCCAGCATCCGCAGAGCATCGGGCAGCGTGTCGAGGAAATACCCCGGGTGATCGACGCGGGAGTTCAGCGGTTCCAGCGCCAGGGTCACGCCCCCGGTGGCGGCCAGATCGCCGGCCGTCCGCAGCCCCTCCACCGCTGCCGTCCACTGCTCCTCGCGGGTCCGCTCCGGCAGCGCGTACCCGACGTGCACGACCAGCAGCCGTACCCCCAGCTGGTCCGCAACCTCCAGCGACCGGCGCAGGTGGGCCAGGGCCCGCTGGGGGGCTGCCCGGTCCACGAGCGGCTCCTCAAACGTGTTGCCGCTGAAGATGACCGCGGACAGCCCCGCGTCTGCCGCCGCCCTGGCCAGCGCCCCAACATCCTGCTGGCGCCAGTCCCAGAACTCAAACCGCCGGAACCCCAGCGCGGCCAGCCGCGTTAGTGCCTCCGCG
>CAYHPT010000220.1:0-2927 GCA_964358435.1 uncultured bacterium
GCGAGATGTTCCGCCAGGTCCGCGCCTGGTCCTGGAGTTCTTCGTGTACGTCCTGGCGTTCTTCGCCATGGGCCTGGCCATCGCACTGGAGGCCCGCCGCACCACCGAACTGCGTTTGGCCCAGAGCCTGAAGTACCTGGCCGCGTTCGGACTGCTCCACGGGTTCGTGGAATGGATCGACATGTGGCTGCTGCTCCCCGGCGACCTGGCGCCCGCCACGATCACGGTGATGCGGGTCGTGCGGCTGGGGCTGTTTGCCACCAGCACGCTACTGCTGGCGCTGTTCGGCACCACGCTGATCGGGCGGCTCGCGCCGAGGTACCGCTGGCTGGGATGGGTCCCGCTGGCGCTCTTCCTGTTCTGGCTGGCCAACTGGGGCGTGGGACCGCACCTCAACCCGCTGGCGACGCAGCAGTGGACGCCGGCCGCGCCTTCCTGCCTGCGCTGTCACGATCAGGGCGCCCCCAGTGTCACGGCGGCCGGCCCGGCCTGGGGTTCGTCCGTGACTGTGGCGGACATCTGGGCGCACTACCTGATCTATCTGCCGGCCTCGCTCTTTGCCGCCGCCGCGCTGATCCTGCAGGGACGCCGCTTCAACGCCGGGGGGTACGCGCGCATCGGGCGGGACTGCGGCTGGATGGCGGCGGCGTTTCTGGGCAACGCCCTGGTCGCGGGGTTGGTCGTCCCGCCGGCCCCGTTCCCGCCGGCCTCCTGGCTCAATTACGACAGCTTCCTCAACGTGGTCGGTCTGCCGCCGCAGGTCTTCCGGGCCGGCGTGGCCGTGCTCTTTGCCGTCTTCGGCGTGCGCATCCTGCGCGTCTTCGACATGGAGTTCGCGCGCCGGCTGACCGAGGCGCAGGAGGGACAGCTGCGGGCGCAGGCGCAGGCGCTGGGGGTGGCCCGGGAGGCGGCGGAGTCTGCCGAGGCCTGGAACCGCGAACTCGAGGGGAAGGTGAAGGAACGCACCGAAGAGCTCTTTGAGCAGGTGCGCCGCCTGGCCATCCTGGAGGAGCGGGACCGCCTGGCGCGGGAGATGCACGACAGCCTGGGGCAGGTATTGGGCTTCGTCAACCTGAAGGCCAAGGTGGCGGCCGACCTGATCACCCGCGGCCACGCCGCCGTGGCCGCCGAGGAACTGGAGCAGATGCGCACCGCGGTGCAGGAGGCCTACCAGGAGGTGCGGCAGGCGATCTTGAGCCTGCGTACCACGCCGCAGGGGCAGGGGCTGCTGGCCAGCCTGCGCGAGTACGTGCAGCGGCTGCGGGAGCAGTCGGGGCTGGACGTCCGCCTGGAGGCCGCCGACCACCTGCGCTTCCCCGAGGCCGTGGAGGCGCAGGTGATCCGCATCGTGCAGGAGGCACTGACGAACGTGCGCAAGCACGCGCGGGCCTCCACGGTGACCGTGCGCTTCACACCGCACCCCGGTGATGGGACGGACGTCACGATCAGCGACGACGGCCGCGGGTTTGACCAGGCCGAAGTGGAATCGGGCCGGGGGACTCGCTTTGGCCTGCTGACGATGCGGGAGCGGGCGGAGAGCATCGGTGGGACGCTGGCGATCCAGACCGCGCCCGGGCAGGGAACGACGGTGCGGCTGTGGATTCCGGGAGGGGCGCAGCATGGAACCGATTCGCGTACTGATCGTTGACGACCACGCCCTCTGGCGGCGCGGCGTCGCCGCCCTGCTGGCGCAGCAGGAGAATCTCGAGGTCGTCGGCGAGGCCTCCGACGGCGAGGAGGCTATCGAGCGCGTGCGGGAGCTGATGCCCGACGTGGTGCTGATGGACATCAAGATGCCGCGGATGGACGGCCTCGTGGCGGCGCGCCGGCTCAAAGAGGAGATGCCCTACCTGCGCATCATCATGCTCACCGTCTCCGAGACCGACGAGGACCTCTTCGAGGCCATCAAGGTGGGCGCGCAGGGCTACCTGCTGAAGAACGTCGATCCGGACCAGTTGGTCACGGCGATCCACCAGGCGGAGCGCGGCGAGGTGCCCATCGCCCCCACGATGGCGGCGAAGATCCTGCGCGAGCTGGCCGCGCCCACCGCGCCCTCCATCCAGGCGCTCTCCGCGCGCGAGCGGGAGGTGTTGGAACTGCTGACCCGCGGCATGGCCAACAAGGAGATCGCCTTTAACCTGAAGATCTCGGAGAACACGGTGAAGAACCACCTGCGCAACATCCTGGAGAAGCTGCACCTGCAGAACCGCGTCCAGGCCGCCCTCTACGCCGTGCGCGCGGGACTGGTGGACAAGTCCACCGAGCGCTGACGCGCGGCGGTGCCGGCGAACACCGGGGAATGGTGATCGGGTGATGGCGCAGCGCGTGGTGATCATCGGCGGCGGCGTCACCGGGCTGAGTATCGCCTACCATCTGGCGCGCGCCGGAGAGCGCGACGTGGTGGTCCTGGAGCGGGAGCAGATCGCCAGCGGTGCCACCGGCAAGAGCGCCGGCGGCATCCGCCTGCAGTTCTCCGACGCGGTGAACATCCGGCTGGCGCAGCGCAGCGTCCCCGTCTTCGAACGCTTCCCCGAGGAGTTCGGCGCCGAGTGCGACTTCCGCCAGTACGGTTACCTGTTGCTGGCGACGACGGAAGACGAGGAAGCGCTGTTTCGCCAGAACGTGGGGTTGCAGCGATCCCTGGGCGTGCCGGCGGAGATCCTCTCCCCGGAGGAGGCGGGGCGGCTGGTGCCGGGGCTGCGCACCGACGACCTGCGCCTGGTCACCTTCTGCCCGAAGGACGGGTACGCCGACCCCTACAGCGTGGCCATGGGATTCGCGGCGGCGGCGCGCCGCTTGGCCGTGCGGATCTTAGAAGGGCATGCGGTCACCGGGATCGATGTGCGGGACGGCCGCGTCGTCGGCGTGCAGACCTCGCAGGGGCCGTTTGCCGCGGACGTAGTCGTCAACGCGGCCGGGGCGTGGGC
>CAYHPT010000221.1:0-2920 GCA_964358435.1 uncultured bacterium
TGCAGACCTTCTTCCGCACGACGCCGGTCGTGATCACCCCGATGAGCATCGCCGGCGGCGGGGAGCGCTTCAAGAACGGGAACCAATGCCCCGACGGCAAGACGGGCACCCTCAGAGTGCTGGTGCGGCGGGACGGGGAGAGCGGTTTCCGCGAGCACCGCAACTTCCTGCGGTATCTTCCCCAGGACGGCGACACGATCCGCGTCGTCTTTGGCCCGTGAGACAGGCCGCACCGCTTCTGCTCATCCTCCTGCTCGTCACCGGCTGTCGGAGCCGCGGCGAAGTCGGCATCTTGCCTTACTATCCGGACGCGGAGGTTTTCGCCGTCGGCGAGTCCGACGGCAAGGCCTTTGGCTTCGGCCCCGCGCACTGGACGCGCACCGACCTGAGGGTCCGCGCCCCCTACGAGCAGGTGCGCGACTTCTACGCCGTAATCAAACCCACGGGGTGGACGTCCACGCTGACCAACGAAACGCGCAAGGAGAGCGGGCGCCGCTACGACCGGTATCTTGCCGACGCGCGGCGGCACGAGTTCTACGCGATTCAGGTGCGGGAGGAACCCGGTGGGGTGGTGCGCATCACGCTGGCCTGGGCGCGGCGGCCGGGACCCACGCCTTCGCGTTGACAGCCGCACAGATCGCTGCTATTGTCCGGGATAGGTCTTCTGCCAGATTTTCCGGTGGCGGAACAGAAAGGAGGTGAGGCCGACGATGCATCAGCAGACCCCGGCCCACCTGAGGAGGATGCGGGGCTAAGCTCCGGGGTTCCTCGGGACGACAGTCTTGGCGTCCTGGCTCACTGGGCCGGGGCGCTTTTCTTTTCCCCGCCGGACTCGCCGAAGAGGAAACCGGGCAGGTGAAGTCGTAGAATGGCGGCACGAGTTTTCTCGCACCTCTCGTCGAACCTTCGTCGGAGCGGCATCGTGCCTCGAATTCTGTTCGTCTTGATCCTCCTGCTCCTGCTTCCCCTGCCGTCCGCGACGGCGGCGCCCGCCGCCCGCCTGCTGGACCTGGGCTGGACCACCCAGGACGGCGCCATCAAGATCGTCGCCCACCTCGACCGGCCGGTCCGTTTCCGCGCGACGACCACGGGCGGCCGGTTGATCGTGGACCTGTGGCCGATCGTCGATCCGGAACCGCGCGAGCTCGCCGTGAACGCGGGCGGCGTGGGGACGGTGCGGCAGGTCACCGTCGAGCGGGGCATTGCCCGCCTCTCCATCAGCCTGCGCGGCGCCACCCGCTACAAACTCTTCACCCGGAGCGATCCGTACAAACTGGCCGTGGTCGTACTGCCACCCTGGCGGGCCACCGTGCCGCTGCCGCCGAGCGTCGCCTACCAGAAGGTACGAGTGCGCACCGGCCGGGGTTGGACCGACGCCCATGTGGTGCTGGTGGATCTCGCCGACCCGCAGATCACGCTGCGGCCGGTCCTGGGGTCGGGAGTCATCCCCGGCAACGAACCCACCGCGGCCGCGGCCACCCGCTCCGACGCGCTGGCCGCGATCAACGGCGGCTTCTTCACCGTCAGTACCGGGCACCCTCTGGGGTTGCTCGTCATCGACGGCAAACTGCTCTCCACGCCCACCAGCCGGCGATCGGTCTTCGCCATGACCGCGGACGGCCAGCCGGTCATCCAGCCATTCACGTGCCGGGGCACCGTCGAAACCGACACCGGGCGGCAGATCCCCGTCTCCGCGGTAAACCGGGCGCCGCGGGCCGGCGGCCTTGCCGTCTACACGCCCGAATACGGCCCGCTTACGGACTGGCACATGTTCAACGCGATCGTGCGGGACGGCACGGTGACGGGATTCCTGGCCGGGCGCGCCCCCATCCCCGAGGACGGGTACGTCCTCTCCGCCGCATCCGGGGAGGGGCGGCTGGTCACCGATCGCCTGCTCCTGAACCAGCAGGTGCGCCTGCACCTGGCCATCAGTCCGGGGAAGATCATTCACGCACTGGGCGGCGGGCCCCGCCTGGTGCGGGACGGGGAAGCCTCCGTGCCCTACCGCTGGGAGTCCTTCGGGCCGGGTTTCAGCACGCGCCGCGCCTCGCGCTCCGCGGTGGGCATCACGGCCGCCGGTAAGGTGCTGCTGGTCACGGTCGAGAAGTCCCGACGCAACACCGGGATGAACCTCTTCGAACTCGCCCGCCTGATGCGCGATCTCGGCGCCGTGCAGGCGATGAACCTGGACGGCGGCGGCTCCTCCACGCTGGTCGTCGGCGGCCGCGTCGTCAACCGCGCCGAGGGCGCCCAGCGCGGCGTCGCCTCGATGCTGCTGGTCGTGCGCAAGCCCACGGAGTAACCGCGCCTCCCCGCAGTTACAGATTTGTTGCACACCCGCAGGTACTATGCTGAGGGCAATGACTCGCCCGGCACCGTCCGCCCGATGATCCGCATCCTTGCCCCGCCGCCGCGCGCGGACGCGACGGAGTTGATGGAGGCGCCGCAGCCGCACGCCGTGATGGACGAATGCCTGCGGGAACTGGCGATGCTCAACCGCCTGCTGGGCGTTCGCGGGCTGGTGCTGCGCTATCTCCGCCGGTTCGTCCGGCCGGGGGACCGGACACTGACCCTCGTCGACGTGGCGGCCGGCGGCGCGGACCTGCCGCGGAGCCTTGTCCACTGGGGCCGCCGGCGGGGTCTGCGCATCCACGCCGTCGCCATCGACCACCACCCGGTGACGGTAGCCATCGCCCGTGACTGGTCCGCCGGCATGCCCGAGGTCGAGGTCCTGCTCGGCGACGCGCGGGCGCTACCCTTGGCCGACCGCAGCGTGGACGTGGCCCTGCTGACGACGGCGCTGCATCACCTCTCGCCACAGGGCGCGGTCCAGGCGCTGCGGGAGTTAGATCGGGTGAGCCGGCGGGGCTTCGTCGTCACGGACCTGGTGCGGTCATGGGCGGCGTATCTGGGGGCGAGA
>CAYHPT010000222.1:0-2864 GCA_964358435.1 uncultured bacterium
TTCCCCAACTCACTCATCGTCTACACGCCTCCCGGCTTGGCTTCGAACTTAGACGGGCACTTGGCGAACAAGCGCGTCGCGGCGAACGTCTTGCCGTCGTACGTGCCTTCCAGCACCACCTCCGCGCCCGGCTTGAAGGTGTCGGGCACCACCCCGCGGTAGGCCACGGGAATCTGCCGTGACCCGTCGGTGACGGTGAAGGCCAGCCGGCCGCTGACCTGGTCCCAGTCCACGCCGGGCAGCACCTTCCCGTTCAGCCGGACGGACGAGCCGGTGATCGCCGGCGCGCGGTCCAGCAATTCCCCCACGGTCAGGTAGTAGGCCATGCTGCCGCGCGCTCCGGAGTAGGCCAGGTAAGCGCCCGCCAGAACGAAGACGGCGATGGCGATCGCGAACTTCTTCTTGCCCCGGCTCATGCGCAGATCACCTCACGCTCTTCGGTCCTGCTGCAGCGCCCCCACCTCGGCCTCCAGCGCCCGGCCGATGCGGTGCAGCCGCAGGACGTAGAGGAACAGGCCCGCCCAGACGATGGCAAACCCGATGAACATGGCCGCCAGCGGCGACATCACGACACCTCCTGTGTTCCGGCAGCCCACCGCGTCGCGGTCCGCCGGTGTTCGTCATTCTTCAATTCCGCCAGGGCGTCGGCGGCCGCCAGCTGCCGGCGCCGCACGGAAAACAGCGCGACGTAGAGCAGGGTGAAGGCGGCGACGTTCACCAGCAGCGCCTGCAGCATCGCCGGGTGCAGCCCGGAGCCGAAGCCCTCCGGCCGGACGACCACCGGCAGCGGGTGCAGCGACCGCCACCACACCACCGAGAGGTGGATCAGCGGGATGTCCAGGAACCCGATCACGCCCAGCACCGCGGCGAAGCGCGCCGCCTGCGATCCGGCGCCGCCGTAGGCGCGCACCATCAGCGAGACGACGTAGATCATCCAGAGCATGAGGGTGGTGGTCAGGCGCGGGTCCCAGGTCCACCAGGTCCCCCAGGCGTAGCGCCCCCACACCGACCCGCTGATGATGGCCAGCGTGGTGAAGACGACGCCGACCTCGGTGCTGGCATGAGCGGCGAGATCAAACGACCGCCGGCGCGTGAACAGATAGCCGATGCTGGCGCCGAAGACCACGGTGAACGCCAGGAAGCCGACCCACGCCGCGGGGACGTGGACGTAGAAGATGCGCTGGGCGTTGCCCATCGTCACCTCTTCCGGCGCGTAGAGCAGGGCGGCAAACTGCCCGATCACGATTAGCGCCAGCCCCAGCCAGATGAGCGCCGCTGGCCGGTCCGGCCCGGCCTTTGCCGCTGCCGCCCGCTCCTGCGTTGTCACCGCCATCGCTCACTCCTCCAGGAGAAACTCGAAGATGACGTAGCCCAGCACCAGGAACATCACGTCGAACACCGCCAGGATGCGCACGCCCGGCAGCACCTCCACCAGCGGTCGGCCGGCGAGGATCCCCGCCGTCGCCTTCACGCCGCCGATCAGTACCGGCGAAGCGATGGGAAAGAGCAGCACCGGCAGCAGCACCTCGCGGATGCGCGTGTGCACCGACATCGCCGAGAAGATCGTTCCCACCGCCACCAGGCCGACGCTGCCGAGCAGCATCACCAGCGCCAGCGGCAGCAGATGCGGCAGCAGGGCAATGCCCGAGATCACCGCCATCGCCGGCAGGATCAGCGCCTCCACCAGCAGCAGGAAGAGCAGGTTGGCCGCGGCCTTGCCCAGGTAGATCAGGCTGCGGTCGGTGGGGAAGAGGCGCAGCGCCTCCAGGCACTGCTGGTCGCGCTCCAGGACGAAGGAGCGCGAGAGCCCCAGCGTCGCGGCGAAGGCCAGCGTCACCCAGAGCATCCCCGGCAGCAGGGTCAGGGCCTGCGCCGGCGAGGGGGAGAAGGCGAAGTTGAAGATCACCGCCGACAGCAGCGCGAAGACCGCCATCGCCGTGAGGATCTCCTTGGTCCGCAGTTCCAGAGTGAGGTCCTTCCAGACCAGGAGGCGGACCGCGCTCAATGCACCCATGCGCCGGTCCTCACGAACTCTGTGTAGAGCTGCCCCACGGCGTGCTGGTCCTCCAGCCCGTCACGGCTCTCGTAGGCCACCGCGCCGTCGACCAGGATGACGATGCGGTCGGCCAGGGCCAGGCCCTGCTCGATGCTGTGGGTCGTGAGCACGATGGTGCGGTCGCCGCGCAGTTGCTCCAGCAGGTCGGTGAAGAGCGCGGCGGCGTGCCGGTCCAGTCCGGTGTAGGGTTCGTCCAGCAGCAGCAGCGGCGGGTTGTGCACGAGGGCGCGGGCGATGGTCAGCCGCTGCAGCATGCCGCGACTGAAGGTGCGCACCAGGTCGTGCCGCCGCGGTCCCAGGCCCACCGCGTCGATCAACTCGGCGGCGCGCGCGCCGGCGTCGGGCCGGCCGTACATCCGCGCCGCGAAGAGCAGGTTCTCTGTCGCGGTCAGGCCGCTATAGAGGTAGCTGTGGTGCGAGACCACGCCGATCAGCCGCCGCAGGTCGTCGTCCCGCTGTGGGTCGCGCCCGAACAGCCGGAGCGTCCCGCCGCTGGGGCGCATGAGGGTGGCCAGGATCTTGATCAGGGTGGTTTTCCCCGCGCCGTTGGGACCAAAGACGACGAGGGATTCCCCGGCCGCCACTTCCAGGGTGACCCGCCGCAACGCCTGCAGGGGGCCGAACGCCTTCTCCAGATCTCTGGCTTCGATCGCCTGCACCGGGCCACCGTGTACGCAATGTGCGCTCTGGGGCTCAGTCTAGGGGGCGGGTGCAGGCGTCGGTATCAGGCACGTGCCTGATTCTCCCTCCTCTGCACGGCCTACACGCGGTCTGGCTCCCTTCTAGGGGGCTCTTGGCCCCCTAAAGC
>CAYHPT010000223.1:0-2857 GCA_964358435.1 uncultured bacterium
ACGCGCCTGGAAATCCTGCAGGAACTGGGCAAGCTCACCGATCCCCTCACCGGCCTGCCCTGGCCCGGGACCCTGCGGCAGCGCGCCGCCGAGCTCCTGCAGCAGGGGCCGGAGGTCGTCATCGTCTTCATCGACCTGGATCGCTTTCGCCTGGTGAACAAGCGCTTCGGGCACGTGGTGGGGGACCGCCTGATCACCGCGGTCGCCGCGTACCTCCTCCGCGCCACCGACACCGCGGAGGACCTGCTCTGCCGCTACGGCGGCGACGAGTTCGCCATCGTCACTACCCGCAGCGCGGAGCAGGCGGAGGCCCTGGCGGAGACCGTCCTCGCCGGGATCCGGCGGCTCACGCTGCCGGAGCTGGAAGGCTTCACGCTCACCGCCAGCATCGGGCTGGCCGGCGGGCGGCGCACCGGAGAACGGGAGACGCATCCCGGAGCGACGGTGGACGATCTGATTACGATGGCCAGCCGCGCCTCCTCCGCGGCGAAGTCGCTGGAGCGGCCGCTGCTGCACGCGCACGAGATGGAGGCAATGGAGGCCCTGGAGCAGGCCGTCGGCGAAGAGGAGTCGCGCCTCCGCCTCGGGCCGCTCAGCCTGACGGTCGAGGGGGACCGGGTGACGGCGGACGTGGAACTGGAGCACGAGGGGCGGCGTTACCCGGGTATGGCCGCGGGTTCGGCCATCGGCCACGGCCCCCTGCGCGTGCTGGCGCAGGCGGCGGTCAACGCCGTGGCGCAGGTGCTGCCGCCGGGGTGGGGCGTGGAGGTAGAGGAGATCACCTACACCTCCTTCTCGCTGGGCGCGGCGGTGAGCGTCGCCCTGGTGCTGGCCACGCCGACCGGAGAGGAGTTCTTGATGGGCACCGTCCCCTACACGCGAAACGACGGCAGCGCGGTGGTGCGCGCCGTGCTCAAGGCGGTGAACCGCCGCCTCGGCCGCCTGCTCGTCCTGGCCGCCACGAAATGATCTCCCCGAAGAACCGGGTTTGCCCGGCCCGCCTGGCCGGGCTTGTGCTGCTGGCGCTGCTGCTCGCCGCGCCGGCGCTCGCCGCCCCCGCGCTGCCGGCGGCGTCCGCGGAGAGCACACTCCGCCACCTCACCGTCCTGTCGCGCCAGATCGGGCCGCGGCCCTCCGGCGTGCCGGCCTATCTGCGCGCCGTGGAGTACGTGGAGGGGCAGCTCCGCGCGCTGGGATATGAGGCGGAGCGGCAGCCGTTCAACTTCCTCTACTTTGAGGCCCGCGGGGCGACGCTGCGTGTCGCCGGCGGTGAAACCTTGCAGCCCGTCGTCTTGGAGTACTCCGCGGCGACGCCCGCGCAAGGGATTGAGCTCCCGCTCGTGCACGCGGGGCTGGGCCAGCGGGAGGAGGTCCAGCGCGCCGGCGTGGCGGGCCGCATCGTCCTGGTGCAGCGCGGGGAGTTCACCTTCCGCGAGAAGGTGGAGAACGCCGCGGCCGCGGGAGCGGTGGGCGTCGTGGTGTACAATAACCGGCCTGGTCCCGTCCAGGGGGCGACGCTGATCACGCCGTCGCGCATCCCGGCGGTCATTATCTCCCTGGCGGAAGGGGAGCGGCTGCTGGCGCGGCTGCGGCAGGGCGCCGTGCGGGTGCAACTGCATGTGGACACCCTGACCGAACAGCGGACCACGTGGAACGTGATCGGCCGCCGCGTCGGGCGGAGCGCGCGCACGATCGTCATCGGCGGGCACTTGGATTCGGTGGAGGTCAGCCCCGGCGCCAACGACAACGGCTCAGGCATCGCCGCGGCGCTGGAGGCGGCGCGGCTGCTGGCGGATGCGCCGCTGGAGTTCTCCCTGGAGATCGTCGGCTTCGGCGCGGAGGAACGGGGATTACTGGGGTCGGCGCACTACGTTCGCGAGCGCGGGAATCAGGTCGCGGGAATGGTCAACATGGATATGGTCGGCGTGGGGACACTGCAGGTGGGGAACGGCAGCGGCAGCGGACCGCTGATCGACGCGGCCGAGCGCAGCGCGGCGCGGCTGGGGTCGCGCCTGCCCCGCTTCCGCCTCCCCGGCGCCAGCGATCACGCTTCCTTTGAGCAGGCCGGCATCCCCACCGTCTTCATCCACACCGGCGACGACCCGCTCATTCACACGCCACACGACGTCCTGGACCGGGTGGACGCGCGGCTGATGGCTCAGGCGGCGCAGTTGGCCGCCGCGGTGGCGCTGGAGGCGGCGGAGGTTCTGCGCTAGGCGCGGCTGCGGCCGCGCGGGGCTACGAGGTCTTCACGCGGCGGATCTGCACCAGGCCGATGCGCGTCCGCGTGGCCGATTCGATCTTGAATTCCAGCCCATCGTAGCGAAAGGTTGTCCCCGCCTCCGGAATCGTCTCCAGGTGGTGGAAGATGAACCCGCCGAGCGTGTTGGCTTCGGTGGTGGGGAGCGTAATGCGGAACCGCTCGTTCAGGTCGTCCAGCGGGATGGCCGCGTCCACGACAATGCGGTCCGCCTGCTGCAGGACGACGAGTCGCCGCTCCGGCCGGAACTCCCCGGGGATCTCGCCGACCAGTTCCTCTAGCAGGTCTTCAATTGTCACGATGCCCGAGGTGCCGCCGAACTCGTCCAGCACGACGGCGAGCTGGATCCCCTGGCGGCGCATCTCCTCCAGCAGGTCCACCACCGGCTTCATCTCCGGCACGTAGAGCACGGGGCGCATCACCCGGTCCACCGGTTCCTGCTCGCGGTCCTCCGCCTGCGCCACCAGCAGGTCCTTCGCGTGCACGAACCCGAGCACCTCGTCCACGCCGGAGCCAGCCACGAGGAGCCGGGTGTGCCCGGACGACACCACGAGAGCCTCCGCCTCCGCTGGTGTGGCGGAGCTGGGAAGCCAGACC
>CAYHPT010000224.1:0-2835 GCA_964358435.1 uncultured bacterium
AGATTGGCCCGCCGAGGCTCGATCAGCCCCGCACAGGAGGAGGCGCCGACGATGACTAGGGGGCAAGCGAAACGGGGAACCGTGCGTCTCTGGTTGGTGACGGTGATGTTGCTCGCGCTCTTCGCGGTGGCCGCGCCAGTTGGCGGCCAGCCAGCCGCACGCATCGTCATCTGGTTCCTCGGGTTCAATACCACGTTACCACCGTTTAGCGATGTATTGGCTCGACGCGCGGTGGCCACCGCCCTGGATCGGGCCCGCCTGGCGGCGGCGGACAACAACAACCTGGCCAATGGCGTGGAACCGCCCGGCTGCCTCGCCTACAATCCGGCGGCGCGCGCCCCCGCCTACAACCCCCAGCGGGGGCGGGACCTTCTGGCCCAGAGCGGGTTCAGGTCTGACGAGTTCGGTGAGCTGGGCCTCTGGGTCCTGTCCGCCCTGCGGCGCGGTGACTCCCGGAAGGAACTGGAAATCCTCTCCGCCAACCTCGCCGCGATTGGGCTCCAAGTCACCGTGCGGGAGTTCGGCAACTATACGGCGTTTGATCGCATCGCCACCCTGCCCGTGGTCAGAATGTCCTACTGGGGACTCGGGTGGAGTACCGCGGGATGCGCGCAAGGAACATTTCTCGAAGACCTCGCCCATTCGAAGGGCGAGTTCAACCGTTTCGGCTATCGGAATCCGGAAGTTGATGCCCTGATTGACCGAGCACAAGCGGCGGGCGATAGGCAGACGCGGATCCGGCTCTTCCAAGAAGCTGAACAGAAAATCCTCGATGATGCCGTCATTGTTCCCATGTGGTGGTACGCGACTCCCTAGGAAGATGACGTTCCGACAGCCTGCGCCCGCTGGCGGGTGGGCGGGCGCTAGCCGGTGGCGCGCCGCCGCGCCTTCGCCGCCGGCCGCAGGCGGGCCAGGCTCTGCTTCAGCGCCTCCTGCAGGTCGATCACCTTGCGCGGCGCCGCCGGTTCGGCCAGCGGCTTGCCGGCCAGCTTGGCCTTGATCAACTTCTGCAGCGCATGCTTGTACTCGCTCTTGAACTCCCCTGGATCGAACGCCATGACCATGCTGCTGATCAACTGCTCGGCCATCTTCCGCTCGGCGGGGAGGATGCGCACGTTGCGCGGCAGGTCGGGGATGTCCGCCGCGCCGCGCACCTCGTCGGCGTAGTAGAGCGTCTGCATGACCAGGGCGTCGTCGATCGGCCGCACCGCCACCAGGTGCTCGCGGGTGCGGATGGCCACCTTGCCGATCCCCACCTTGCCGCGGTCCTCCAGCGTGCGGCGGAGCAGTTCGTAGGCCTTTTCACCGCCCTTGCCCGGTCCCAGGTAATAGGCCTTATCGAAGTGGAGGGCGTCGATCTCCTCGGCGTCCACGAAGCCGAGCAGTTCCACGGTGTGCGCGGTGGGGAGGGGGAGGGCCTTCAACTCCTCGCTGCTGAGGGGGAGGTACTTGCCTTTGGCGACCTCGACGCCGCGGACCACCCGCTCCCAGGGGATTTCCTCCTTCGTGGCCGGATTGATGCGGATCTCTTTGATCGGGGTGAGCGACTTCCCGTCCAGCAGCCGGAAACTCACGTCGCTGCCGCTCTCCACCGCGGAGTAGAGTTTCACCGGGATCGTCACCAATCCGAACGCCAGCGCGCCTGACCAGATCGGCCGCATCTGTCCCTCTGCCATCGGCACCACCGCCGGGCTGAAGTTGTCGCTCTGCCGGCGCGTTCCTGGTTCTCGCCACCCCCGGGCTCTCCTTCCTGGCCGCGGGCCAGGCCGGGGCTTGCAAAATCATTCAGAATGTGTAGAATTTATTCATGTCCCCATTCAGCCGCCCGCGCGCCGCGGCGGCAGGAGGCAGCATGTGCTCAACGTCAGTGTGATCGGCGCGTCCGGCTACGGGGGCGGGGAGGTCGTCCGGCTGCTCCTGGGACACCCGGAGGCGCGCCTGCGCCATCTCGTGGCCGACACCCGGGCCGGCGAGCCCTTCGCCGAGATCTTCCCCAATGTTCGCGGGTTCATCGACGGTCGCACCGAGCCGCTGGACCCGGCGGCGGTGGCGGCGGATTCGGACGTCGTCTTCCTGGCCCTGCCCCACGGCGTGGCCATCTCGCTGGTGCCGCAGTTGGGTGAGCGGGTGAAGGTGATCGACCTGGGGGCCGACTTCCGCTTCCGCAATGGGCCGGTCTACGAGCGCTGGTACAAGACGGCGCCCGCCGCGGACGCGCTGCTGGAGCAGACGGCCTACGGCCTGCCGGAACTGCACCGCGGCGAGATCCGCCGCGCCCGTATCGTCGGCAACCCCGGCTGCTACCCCACGGCGGCGCTGCTGGCGATCGCGCCGCTCCTGCAGTCCGGGCTGGCCCGCGCGACCGGGATCGTCATCGACGCCAAATCCGGCGTCTCGGGCGCGGGGCGCGCTGCCTCTAGCCGCACCCACTTCTCCGAGGTCAACGAGAACGTCTTCGCCTACTCCACGCCGGGACACCGCCACACCGGCGAGATGGAGGAGGAACTGCGGCTGCTCGCCGGCGAGGTCAGTTTCACCTTCACCCCGCACCTGATCCCGATGACGCGCGGCATCCTCGCCACCGTGTACCTGCCGCCGGCGCGCAGCGTCGCCCGGGAGGAGGCGGAGGCGGCCTACCGCGAGATGTACGGCGGCGAGCCCTTCGTCCGCGTGCTGGACGGGGAGAATCTCCCGCAGACGAAGGCGACGCTGGGCAGCAACTTCTGCGACGTCGCCGTGCGCGTCGATCCGCAGAGCGGCATGATCATCGCGTTCGCCGCCATCGACAACCTGATGAAGGGCGCCGCCGGACAGGCGGTGCAGAACATGAACCTG
>CAYHPT010000225.1:0-2825 GCA_964358435.1 uncultured bacterium
GGCCGGACGCGACGGATTACTCTGGGCCGCCCGTTGGAGTCGTGGCTAGCGGGAAGAGCCGGCTGGACCGATTGATCGCGACCTGCGGCCTGCGGGCATTGCCTACAGGATGGCCAGGACCGCGCTGATGCGCCGCAGCCCTTCCTCCAGCACGGTGGCGTCCATGCCGTAGCCGAGGCGGATGAAGCCGTCCAGCCCGAAGTGGTCGCCGGGCACGACCAAGACATCCTGCTCCGTGCGGAGGCGCTCGGCCAGCGCGGTAGAGTTGACCGGCGCGCCATAGCGGAGCATGGCGATGGCACCGGCCTCCGGCGGAGTCCAGGTGGTGCGTCCCTCTTGCTCGGTGACCCAGGCCGTGAGCAGGCCGAGGTTGGACTGCAGCGTCAGGCGCGCCCGCTGCGCCAGGCGGGAGTGCACGCGCGGCGAGAGGGCCACGCGCGCCAGCATATCACTGAGATAGGCGGGACCGATGGTCGTGTAGTCGTGGCGCCCCCCCAGGGCATCGATCGCCTCGCGCGGGCCCAGGATCCAGCCGATACGCAGGCCGGGGAGTCCGTAGGCTTTGGAGAGGCCACAGGTGACGAGGACGCGCTCGTACCGCCCCCAGAACGTGGGCGTCAGGTCGCGCACGATCTCGGCGCCGCGGTAGACCTCGTCGGCGATAATCCAGGCCCCCACCCGCGCGGCGGCGCGCACGACGGCATCCATCTCCTCGGGGGTCAGGACGGCTCCAGTGGGGTTGTTGGGGTGGCACACGACGATGGCCTTCGTGCGGGGACCGATCAGCGACTCGAGCGCGGCAACGTCGGGCCGCCACCCTTTGTCCGCCTGCAGCCACCAGGCGCGGACCTGGCCGCCGAAGCCCCGGACCAGCCCGTGGATCTGCATGTAGTTGGGCAGCATCAGGACGACCTCGTCGCCGGGCTCGACGAGCCACCAGGTCACCAGGAAGTTAGCTTCTGCCGTCCCGGTCGTGACCAGGACTTGGTCGATATGCGCGTGGGGGTAGAGTGCGGCGATGGCTTCCCGGAGTTCTGGACTGCCGCGGGTGTGGCCATAACCGAGGGCCTGGCGGGCGAGCACCTCCCGGATCCAGGAGTGGTCCACCAGGGAGGCGAGCGTCACCGGCATGACGCCACTCTCGCTGAGGTTGTACGCCACCTCCGTCTCATAGGTGGATTGCCAGCGCTCCATGGCGAAGGGGTCGAGTGGCATGTTCTCCCAGCGCCTCCGCGGGGGTCTCTAGCGGGGCCGGCTGCGCGCCCCGGCCGCCGTCCGGCGCACCCGCCCGTTCCCGGACTGACGCTCGCGTGACCGACTTCCCGATGCCCGTGCCGCCGCCCGGCCGCCCAGCAGACGCTTCAGGAACTGCCCGGTGTATGAGTGCGGGACGGCCGCCACCTCCTCGGGCGTGCCCTCGGCGATGACCTCTCCGCCGAGTTCCCCGCCCTCCGGGCCCAGGTCGACGATCCAGTCCGCCGTCTTGATCACGTCCAGGTTGTGCTCGATGACGACGACGGTGTTGCCGGCGTCCACCAGCCGGTGCAGCACCTGCAGCAACCGCTCGTTGTCGGCGAAGTGCAACCCCACCGTCGGTTCGTCGAGGATGTAGAGGGTCTTCCCGGTGTCTTTACGCGACAACTCCGCCGCCAGCTTGACCCGCTGCGCCTCCCCACCGGAGAGGGTCGTCGCCGGTTGTCCCAACTTGACGTAGCCCAGGCCGACGTCGTGGAGCGTCTGCAGCTTCCGCCGGATGCGCGGCACGTTCTCGAAGAACGTCAGCGCCTCGTCCACGGCCATCTCCAGGACGTCGGCGATGCTCCTGCCCCGGTACAGGACCTCCAGCGTCTCGCGACTGTAACGCTTCCCCTGGCAGACCTCGCACGGGACGTAGACATCCGGCAGGAAGTGCATCTCGATGCGGACGATCCCGTCGCCCTCGCAGGCCTCGCAACGGCCGCCCCGCAGGTTGAAGGAGAAGCGGCCGGGCTTGTAGCCGCGCATCCGCGCGTCGGGGGTCTGGGCGAAGAGGTCGCGGATCAGGTCGAAGGTCTTCGTGTAGGTGGCCGGGTTGCTGCGCGGCGTGCGCCCGATCGGCGACTGGTCGATGTCGATCACCTTGTCGATCAGGTCCAGCCCGTCGATGCGCTCGTGCGCCCCGGGGCGGAGGCGGGCACCGTGCAGGGCGTGCGCAGACGCGCGGTAGAGGATGTCGTCCACGAGCGTGGACTTCCCCGAGCCGGAAACGCCGGTAATGCAGACAAACAGGCCGAGCGGGATCTCCACGTCGATCGCCTTCAGGTTGTGCTCCCGGGCGCCGCGGATGATCACGGTACTGTCGCCACGCGGCCGGCGGCGCGGCGGGATCGGGATGCTGCGCCGGCCGGAGAGGTAGAGCCCGGTGATGGAGTGCGGGTGGCGGGCCACGGCTTCCGGCGTCCCGCTGACGATGATGTGCCCTCCGTCCGCGCCCGCGCCGGGGCCGATGTCGATCACCCAATCCGCGGCGCGGATCGTCTCCTCGTCGTGCTCCACAACCAGGATGGTGTTCCCCAGGTCGCGCAGGTGCTTCAGCGTCTCGATCAGCCGTTTGTTGTCGCGCTGGTGCAGGCCGACGCTCGGCTCGTCCAGGACGTAGAGGACGCCCATCAGCCCGGACCCGATCTGCGTGGCCAGGCGGATGCGCTGCGCCTCGCCGCCGGAGAGGGTGGTGGCCGTGCGGTCCAGGGTCAGGTAGTCGAGGCCGACGTTCACCATGAAGCCCAGGCGGGCGCGGATCTCCTTGAGGATCTGGTGGGCGATCAGTTGCTCCCGCTCGGTGACCT
>CAYHPT010000226.1:0-336 GCA_964358435.1 uncultured bacterium
CCCGGGCGATACCGGCGGAGACTGTCGCCGCGTAGGGTGCCAGACCATGAAGAAGAACAGCGTGCCGGCGATCACCCCATACAGTTCCGCCGCCCATACGGGGATGGCCAGCCACAAGGCCGCCCCGTTGAACGTGAAGACAAGGCGCCACGTCAGGTAGTAAAGGGCCACGGCCAGCGCCACAAGAGACGCGACCTGGCGGACCCAGTCGGGGGGCCGGGCAGACTTTGGTTCCACCAGCGAGTGTTCTGCCCAAAGGCGGACGGCTCCAGTCCGGCGCGCCCCCCGCCGCCGCCCCCCCCCGCCCCGCCGGGGGGGGGGGGGGGGGGGGGGGGG
>CAYHPT010000226.1:346-2817 GCA_964358435.1 uncultured bacterium
GCCCCCTGGGGGGGGGCGGGGAATTGTTGGGTCCCCCCCGGGTGGGTGGTCCCAAAGGCGGGACGCCGCCAGCCCGCCGCGCCCGGCGCCGCCGCGCCCGACGGCCCTGCGGCGGAGGCGCGGTGTGGTATTGTCGTGCTCGACGATCATGCGGAGGAGTGAAGCGCGATGGCCGAACCCCTGGCGTCTCCCGTCCTGGCCCAGGAGGTGAAGGCGGAACTGGATAGTTTCGTCGTCACCATCGAACTGACCCTGATCAGCATCATCCAGGGCGTGGCCCTGGCCGTCCTGGCGGCGAGCAGCCTGGAGCCGGTGGTCACGCTGCGGCTGGAGTTCGCGCACAACTTCCTCTATTTCGGGGCGACGCTGATCGAGGCGCTGGCCTTGAGCCAGGTGACGCACCCGGCCCGCTGGTTCGCCCTCAACACCGGCTACGCCGCCGCGATCTGGCTGCTCTACTGGACCGACCTGCGGATGATCGCCCGGCACGCGGAGGGGCTGGAGGGGCCGGCGGCGCGGCGGCTGTTTGAGGCGGTCCGCCGGGACCAGGAGCAGAACGTCCGTCTGGTCATGCCGCTGGCGGTGGCCTTCCATCTGGCGGCCGCGCTGCTGGTCGTGCGCTGGCCCGAAGTCTTCATTACGGGGAAGTGGCACGTCGCCCTCGGGCTGATCCAGGTGGGGGGGGGCACCTGGTACCTGCGGCAGGGGCTTCCCCTGCTCGCCGGCCGGGACAGCCTGATCTACCAGCGGTACCTGGAGCGCCGGGTGGGTGCGGCGCGGCCGGCCTAGGCAGACACCTCGCGCCGGCGGTACATCAGGAGGGAGTAGTCGAGATCCTGGGCGGCCACGCCCAGCTGGCGCAGCATGGCCATCGCCTGCGCCCGGTGGTGGATCTCGTGGAAGCAGAGCTGGGCGGCGACGTCGCCCGTCGTCGCCGTCACCACGATGGTCTTGTCCGGCCGCTTCACCCGGTACTCGATCACCTGGTCCCAGTCGCCGATCTCCCCTAGCAGCGCCCGCGTGCGCGGCGCCTGTTCGCGCCAGATCGGCTCCAGGTCCGCAAATGTGGGCAGCCGTTCCTCGCTGAGCGGCCACTCCGCCTCAGGGGGAATCGGTTCGCCGCGCAGCCGCCGCGCATAGATCCACTCGCCCCCGGCGATCTCAATCATCGTCGCCCGGAGGGTGTGCAGGCCGAAGGGGAATTCCTGCGTGTACTGCTCCTGGTCCAGCGGGCGGATCCAGTCGAAGAGTTTCGCCCGGGCCAGCAGCAGATAGTCATAGGCGCGAACCGGATTCATCGTCTCCCCTCACCCCAAGAGATGGCGTAGCGCGTCTTCCAGCGCAGGATAGCGGAAGGTATACCCCGACGCCAGAAGTCTGGCCGGCGAGACCCGCTCGCTGACCAGCAGTTCGTCGGCCAGTTCCCCCATCACGAGGCGCAGCGCGAACGCCGGCGCGGCGAAGAGCGCAGGCCGGCGCAGCACCCGCGCCAGGGTCCGCGTGAATGCCGCGTTGGTCACCGCCTGCGGGGCCGCCATGTTCACCGGTCCTTCTAGCGTCTCGGTGGTGAGCACGTGGTAGGCGGCCTCTACCCAGTCGTCGACGGCGATCCAGGAGAAGTACTGCCGCCCGCTGCCCAACCGCCCACCCAGGCCGAAGCGGAAGAGCGGCAGCAGCGGCGCGAGAAAGCCGCGCCGCGCGTCCAGCACATTGGCGTTACGCAGGTGGGCCAGACGGATCCCGGCGCGGCGGGCCGGATCGGCCGCCGCCTCCCAGTCCCGGCACAGCCGAGCCAAGTAGGTGTCGCCCGGCGGGGTCTCCTCGGTCAGCACCTCATCCCCGCGGCTCCCGTAGTAGCCGACCGCCGAGGCGGACAGGAACAGGCGCGGGCGGCGCGCCAGGCCGGCGAGCGTCTCCGCGAGCAACCGGGTCCCCACAACGCGGCTCGTGTAAAGGCGGATTTTCTTCGCCCGCGTCCAGCGCACGGCGGCGATGCGCTCCCCGATCAGGTTGATCGCCGCGTCGATGCCTTCCAGGGCCGCGGCATCGATGGTGCCGCCCGCGGGATCCCAGGCCACCTGATCGGGGCCGGCCGGCCGCGGGGCGCGCACCAGGCGCACGACCCGATGGCCCCGGCTCTCCAACAGTGGAATGAGCGCAGAGCCCAGGTGCCCGCGCGAGCCGGAGATCAGGATGGTCAGGGGCTGGAGCGGCCGCGCGCTCATGCGCCCGAGGAGGCGGGGAGCAGCCCCCGCCGCTGCAGGGCCGCGCGGAGCATGGGCCGGAAGTCCGGTGCGTGGGTGTAAGTGCGCCGGTAGGGCTTCTCGGAGAAGGCGTTGCGGGCGGCGTGGTATTCCGCCATCGCCGTTTCCCACGGCGCGTCCCCGGAAAGCCAGGGGTGCTGGGCGTCGGCCAAGAGTACAGCGTGGTTGGAGGCTTGCTCGATGCCGCGGGCGTGCCAGGGATCCATG
>CAYHPT010000227.1:0-2815 GCA_964358435.1 uncultured bacterium
CCTGCCACATCGTCACCATCGAAGACCCCATCGAATACCTGCATCACGACGGGAAGAGCATCATCGACCAGCGCGAGGTAGGCGGGGACACGCACTCCTTTGCCCACGCCCTGCGCCACGTGCTGCGGCAGGACCCCGACGTCATCCTCGTCGGGGAGATGCGGGACCTGGAGACGATCGCCACGGCGATCACCGCGGCGGAGACCGGTCACCTGGTGTTCGCCACCCTGCAC
Organism: uncultured bacterium; assembly: GCA_964358435.1. Taxonomy (GTDB): domain Bacteria; phylum Sysuimicrobiota; class Sysuimicrobiia; order Sysuimicrobiales; family Humicultoraceae; genus Humicultor. Next base: position 234 of record CAYHPT010000227.1, read on the forward strand.
ACCCAGAGCGCCGCCCAGGCGGTGGAGCGGATCGTCGACGTCTTCCCGCCCTACCAGCAGGAGCAGGTGCGGATGCAGCTCTCCCTGTCGCTGGAGGGGGTGCTCTCCCAGTCGCTGCTGGCACGGTCCGACGGACGGGGCCGCATCGCCGCCGTGGAGGTGCTGCGGCTGACCCCGGCGGTGCGCAACCTCATCCGCGAGGGCAAGACCTTCCAGCTGCCTTCCGCGATCCAGTCCGGCGCGCGGGACGGGATGCAGACCCTGAACCAGGCGCTGCGCAAACTTGTGGAGGCGGGACTGGTTACTTACGAGGAGGCGGCGGCGCGCGTCACCAGCATCGAGGAGTTCGACCAGTTGCTCGGTCGGGCGCGGCCGGCCGCCGTGCGCTGAGCGCCGTCCGCGAAGCGGCACCGCGCACCGCCTGAGATCGCCGCGGACCCGCGCGGTCGATTGACAACCCCCCGCTGCCTGTTAGAATACCTGCCGGGCGTCCGCCCTCGTCTTTAGTCCCAGCGAGCGCAACCCGGAGAGTGCGAAGTGATCAAGCCTCCACTTGAGGCCCTGCTCGACCGCGTCGAGAGCAAGTACGCGCTGGTCATCGTCGCCGCCAAGCGGGCGCGCCAGTTGAAGGAAGGCGCCCTGCCCCTGGTGGACGCCGATTCCAGCAATCCCGTGACCATTGCCCTGGAAGAGATCGCCGCCGGCAAGATCCGCTACGAGGCGCCCCGCGCCGGCATCAAGTAATCAGCGCAGCCACGCCGTCCCCAGGTAGCGATCGGGGACGGGGGCGGCCAGGTCCTCCCACAGTCGGTCGCGCAGCGCGGCCGGATAGGCGACGACGTCGCCCAACTCGTCGCGGTCGAACCAGCGGGCGCGCGTGACCTGTCCCCGTACCGACGAGACGTCCTGGGACCCCGGATCGGCGCCCATTCGTACGTCGCCGCCGGCGACCCGTCCCAGAAAGTAGCACTCGATGGCGTGCTCGCCCAGGTGGTCGTCCACGAACTCGCGCACGTAGAGCAGCCGCTCCGGCGCGACGTGGATGCCGGTCTCCTCCGCGGTCTCGCGGACCAGCGCACCCTCCAGCGTCTCCTCCGGGTCGACGTGGCCGCCGGGCAGGAACCAGAACGCTTCGCGGTCGTCGCTGACCAGCAGCAGCCGCCCGCTGCGCACCAGGATGACCCGCGTGTTCAGGCGGTGCGGGAGGGTGAGGTGTACCGCGCCCTCCACGCCGAGATAGGGATCGCGGTCGGCGCCCCAGGCCTGCAGGTTCCGCCGGCTGAGCGCCTGGATGCCGGGAGTGGCCAGCGCCGCCGGAAACACGCGCAGCGCGCCAAGGTCCTCTGGGAGAACCAGCCGGCGGTGCCGGACGCCACCAGTGGGGCCCAGATCCTCCGTCCTCGCCGGCGCGACATCGCCGGGGAGCCGGCCGAGGAAGGCGCACTGCAGCATGTGGCGCCTGCCGGGGAAGACCTCCCAGACACAGAGGAGCGGCCCGACCTCCACCGGCACCTGGGCCTCCTCGGCAGCCTCACGGCGGGCGGCCGCCGGCAGCGGTTCGCCCGGATCGACGTGGCCTCCGGGGAGCACCCAGTAGTCGCGCCCCGCCCGCTGCGTCAGCAGGACGCGCCCCTGGGGATCGACCGCGGCCACCCGGGCGACGACCTCCACCTCGGACGACTCCATTGAACCTCCTGGTCGTGCAGTCTCGTATGATGTCTTAGGGATCATACCATTGAAGGAGGGGCCACCGTGCCTGCGCTCATGCTCTGGCTGGTCGTCGCCGCACTCGTCACGACACTGACCGCACCGGTGTCGGTGCAGCAGAGTGTGGGGAACCTCCGCCTCGAACTCGCGGTGAACAAACCGGTTTACGTGGTGGGCGAGCCGGTGGAGGTCCGCCTGACCCTACGCAACGGAGGGGAATCCCCGCTGCGCGTGCAGTTCGGCTCCGCCCAGTACTTTGACGTGATCGTGCGGCGGCGAGGCGCGCTGGTCTGGCGGTGGTCCCACGACAAGGCCTTCGTCCAGGTCATCCAGGAGGTGACGCTGCGTCCTGGCGAGACGCGCTCGTTTGGCGCCGCGTGGGGACAGGTCGACCTCCAGGGGCGCCGCGCCGCACCGGGCGACTACGAGATCGTCGGCGTCTTCCTGGGCCGTCTGCCGGATGCGCCCGGCGCGCTGGAGACCCCGCCGCTGCCGTTCCGCATCACGCCGTAACCCCGCTCCTGGTCCCACGCCGCCGGTGTGGCCGCCCGGTCGGCCAGCGAGTATAATGAGGCACGTGGCGGCGTAGCTCAGTGGGTCAGAGCACGCGGCTCATACCCGCGGCGTCGGGAGTTCGAGTCTCCCCGCCGCCACCAGACGGGCCTCGAGGGGGGCTCTTCAATTTTTCTGCGGGAGACCGTTGAGGATACGATCCGCCGCCACCGCCTCCTGCAGCCGGGGGAAGGCGTCGTGGTGGGCGTCTCCGGCGGCGCCGACTCCGTGGCGCTGCTCGCGCTGCTGCGCGAGATGGCCGGGCCCTGGCGGCTGCGGCTGTGCGTGGCGCACCTGAACCACGGCCTGCGCGCGGACGCGGC
>CAYHPT010000228.1:0-2792 GCA_964358435.1 uncultured bacterium
GTGGGCATTGCCCCCGTCCACCACGATGTCGCCGCGGGCCAGCAGCGGGGTCAGGGCGTCGAGCATCTTCGTGGTGGGCTCCCCCGCCGGCACCATCAACCAGACGGCGCGCGGACTGCCGAGATGCTCGATCAACTCCGCGAGCGAGCGGGTGCCCACCGCGCCGTCCTTGCGCGCCTCCTCCACGGGCTGCGGGCTGCGGTTGAAGGCGACGACCCGATGCCCTCCGTTGAGCAGCCGGCGGGTTATGTTCAGTCCCATCCGCCCTAGCCCGACCATCCCGATCTCCACCCGGCTCACCTCCAGGCGGCGCCCCCGGGGCCGCCAAACATAACCCTAGTGTACCCGCTCGCCCCGCGGGCGCAATCACGAGTAGGCCCGCCCGTCCTCGCCCGTCGAATTACCTGATATCCTGAACGCGATGTCCCGTCTGCGCCATCTCACCGTCCGCACCATCGGCGCAACGCTGGCCCTGATCACGCTGGGCGGCGTCGTGCGGGCCAGCGGAGCCGGATTAGCCTGCCCCGACTGGCCGCTCTGCCACGGCCGCCTGATCCCACCGCTGCAGGGCCGCGTGCTGATCGAGTACAGCCACCGGCTGGTCGCCTCAGTCGTGGGGCTGATCACCCTGTTGCTCCTGGTGACGATCTGGCGCCGCCATCGGAAGGAAGCGGCACTGCTGCGGTGGGGGTTCCTGGCCGGGGTCTTGCTGGCGGCGCAGATCATCCTGGGCGGGCTCACCGTGCGGACGGAACTCACCGCCGGGCTGGTGGCGGCGCACCTCGGCACGGCGGTGGCCTTCCTGACGACGCTCTTACTGCTCTACGCGTCCGCCTGGCGGCGTGACTGCGGTACGCTTCCGGCGCCGGCGGGGCTGCGGGTGACCGCACCGCTCGCGGCCGTCGTGGCCTTCGGGCAGATCGTGCTCGGCGGGTACGTCAGCGGCAGCGGCGCCGCGCTCGCCTGCCCGGACTTCCCCCTCTGCCGCGGCGCCCTGGTGCCGCCACTGGCCGGACCGGTCCTGATTCACTTCCTGCACCGCCTGGGTGCGCTGGCCGTGGCGCTCGCCGTATTCGTGCTGGTGGCGCAGGCGCGCGGGAACTCCGGTCTGCTCCGCCGGCTGGTTGGGGCGGCCGCCGTCCTCGTGGTCGCGCAGATCACGCTGGGCGCCCTCAACATCTACACACGCGTCGCCCCGCCGGTCACCGTGCTGCACCTGTTTACCGCGGTCGCGCTCTTCAGCACGCTCGTCCTCCTGGCGGGACTGACCGCCGCCGAACAGGGTGCGCCGGTCCGCTCGCGGGGCTGGCGGCAGACGGCGCGAGACTATCTCGCCCTGACCAAGCCGCGGATCGTGCTGCTGCTGCTGGCGACGACGGCGACGACGATGCTGGTCGCGGCGGGCCGGCACCTCTCCCTGGCGCTGCTGGCCTACACGATGCTTGGCGGCGCGCTGGCGGCGGGGGCGGCCAACGCCGTCAACATGTACTGGGACCGTGACGTGGACGCGGTGATGGCGCGGACGCGGCGGCGCCCGGTCCCCGCGGGCCGGATCCCACCCGGCCGCGCGCTGGCTTTCGGCATCGTGCTCGCGGTGCTCTCCGTCGCGGTGCTGGGCCCGCTGGTGAACTGGCTGAGCGCCGCTCTGGCGGTGGCGGGGATTCTCTTTTACGTCTTCGTCTACACGATCTGGCTGAAGCGGTCGACGCCGCAGAACATCGTGATCGGCGGCGCGGCCGGGGCCGTTCCCCCGCTCGTCGGTTGGGCCGCGGTCACGGGGCAGGTCGCCGCGCCGGCGCTGCTGCTTTTTGCGATTATCTTCCTCTGGACCCCGCCGCACTTCTGGGCGCTGGCCCTCTACAGGCGGCAGGACTACGCGGCCGCTGGCATCCCCATGCTGCCCGTCGTCGCGGGCGAGGCCCACACGCGGCGGGAGATCATGCGCTACTCCCTGGCGTTGGTCGCGGCCACCCTGCTGTTGGTGCCGATCGGCGGCGCGGGCCTGCTGTATCTGACGACCGCCCTGATCCTGGGCGCGGGCTTCATCTACCTGGCGCTGGCCCTCGGTCGCGAGGCCGGCGGGCGCCCGGCCATGCGGCTCTTCGGCTATTCCATCGTCTACTTAGCCCTGCTCTTTGTGGCCATGGCGGTGGACCGTTTCGTCTGATCCGCCGCAGTGCGCACAGCGCCACATAGTATGATGAGGCCATGAAGGCCATCGAGTCCCTGCAGGCCTTTTTCCGCCAGGAGGGCGAGGTGGCCGCCGTCTACCTCTACGGCACCTACAGCAGCGACCAGTCCTGGCCCGACACCGACATCGAAGTCGCCCTGGTCTTCCCCGAGCACATGGACGAGGAGGCGATCGGGAGCTATATGGAGCGCCTCTCCGACGAGAATCCGCTGGGCGGCCACCCGGGGATGCTCATGCCGTTTGCGCTGAACACGCACATCCTCCCGGTGATCTACGAGATCCTCCAGGGCGGCACATTGCTCGTGGAGAACGACGCCGCGGTCCGCGAGGTCTTCGTCCGCCGCGCGGCGGAACGCATCGCCCAGGAGCGGGAGGCGCTGGGCGAGCAGGCGAAGGAGGCCGTCCTCCAGGCGCGCAACCTGGGCTTCGGGTTGATGGCCTCAAACGGCTACATGCTGCCGCAGCCGCCACGCTACCTCGATCCCATCCGCATCGGCTGGCGGCTGGCCCGCATCCTCGGCTCGGTAGCGATGCTCGACCAGACGACGCGCGCTCCGGAACGTCCGGTGCGCGATGCGGAGCAGCTGGGTCAGGCGGTCGG
>CAYHPT010000229.1:0-2764 GCA_964358435.1 uncultured bacterium
CATCTTCGGCCGCTTGCCCCCGAGATAGGCATTGGCGATGAGGCTGAAAATGACGTAGAAGCCGATGAGGATCAGGCCGAAGGCGATGGTCCGCGCCCAGGCCGCGTCCAGAGGGAGCGACTCCACGCCCGGGCCGTAGTAGGGAAGCAGCAGGATCGTGACCAGCCAGGAGGCGGCGATGATGATCGTCCCCACGAACGCCGCCACCCAACCGCGGAGGACCCCCTGCCCGACCGTGTAAATCAGCAGCCCGATGATGATGAAGTCGACCCAGTTCATGGCCCTTTCCTCTTCGCGCAGGGCGGGGCGCGCCCCTGCCCCTGGGAAGCAAGCGCTAGGCGCGCGGCGTGGCGCCCAGCGTGGATCGCAGCGCGGCGTGGATGCGGGAAAGCGCGGCGTCGGCCTCCTCCGCGGTGAGCGTCCGGTCGGGCGCGCGGAACTGCAGCGCGTAGGCCAGGCTGCGCTGCCCCGGCGGCGCCTGCGGGCCCGTGTACACGTCGAAGAGGTCCACCGTCTCCAGCAGCGGACCGCCCGCCTGGCGGATCACCCGCAGCACCTCGGCCTGTGGCACCTCAGCCGGCACGAACACGGCCAGGTCGCGGTCCACCGACGGATAGCGCGGCAGCGGCTCGAACCGGCGCGCCCGCGTGGCGCGGCGCAGCAGCGCCTCCAGATTAATCTCGGCGACATGGACCCGCCCGGTCAGGTCGAAGCGCTCGGCCGCTGCGGGGTGTAGTTCCCCGAACATGCCGATCTCTGCGCCGTCCGCGAGCAGGCGCGCGCTCCGCCCCGGATGGAGCCAGGGAACGGCGGCGGCTTCCCCGCTGATCCCCACGCGGAGTTCCGCGGCGAGCTCCTCGAGCAGGCCCTTCAGGTAAAAGAACGTGACGTCTGATCCTTCCTCGGGCAGGTTCCATCCCCGGGATAGGCGGCCGTGCATCGCGATTCCCAGCGCGCGCCGCTCCTCCACCGGGCCCCCCGCACCACCGGCAGCTGCGCGGAAGACGCGGCCGATCTCGAAGAGATGGACGTCCTCAACGCGGCGGCTCAGGTTCACGCGCATCGCGTCCAGCAGCCCCGGCAGGATCATCGAGCGGAGGTGGGTGTGGTCTGCCAGGAGCGGGGTCTCCAACTGCCCGAGCCGGCGGGCGGGATCGTCGGCCGCGACCCCCAGGCGGTCGAGGATGTTCGGGCTGATCAACGAAAGGGTGACGGCCTCGTCGAGCCCCGCCCGGATCAGGAGATCTCGCCCAAACGCTTCCGTCTCCAGCACCGGCGCTACGCGGCCGGCCTGCATCGCCTCCACCGGCATCGCCTCCGGGATGCGGTCGTACCCGTAGTGGCGCGCCACCTCCTCGATCAGGTCTTCCTCTCGCTCCAGGTCCACGCGCCCGGCGGGCACCGTCACCGTGAGACGCCGCCCCCGCCGCGTCACCCGGCAGCCCAGCCGGCGCAGGATGGCCAGCACCGCGTCTTCTGGCACCTCCAGCCCGAGCACGCGGGCGATCCGCGGCAGGCGCAGCGTGATCACCGTCGACGGCGCCGGGTGTGGGTAGACGTCGATGGCGCCGCCCAGGGTCTGCCCGCCTGTGACCTCGGCGATCAGGGCGGCCGCCCGACGCGCCGCGTCCAGCACGCCCCGCGGGTCGAGGCGGCGTTCGAAGCGGGCGCTGGACTCGGTGCGCAGGCCCAAGCGGCGGGCCGTCCGGCGCACCTGCGGGCCGTGGAAGGCCGCGGCCTCCAGCAGGACGTGCGCGGTGGTGGCGCCGATCTCCGTGTCGGCGCCGCCCATCACGCCGGCCACGGCGACGGCGCGCTCGGCGTCGGCGATGACGAGCATCTCCGGGTCAAGCGCGCGGTCCACGCCGTCAAGGGTCACGACCCGCTCCCCCGGCCGCGCCCGCCGCACGATGATGCGCGCGCCGGCCAGGCGGTCCAGGTCGAAGGCGTGCAGCGGCTGTCCCTGCTCGAGCATCACGTAGTTGGTCACGTCCACAACGTTGTTGATGCTGCGGATGCCGGACGCCTCCAGGCGCCGCACCATCCAGTCCGGGGAGGGTCCCACGCGCACGCCGGTGATGACGTGCGCGGTGTAGCGGGGGCACCCCTCCGGATCCTCCACGGTAACGTCGGCGGCGGCACCAGCCCGGGCGGTGCCGGGCCGCAGCGTGAAGACCGGCGGCGTCACCTCCCGCTCCCAGGCGGCGGCGATCTCGCGGGCCACGCCCAACACGCTCAGCAGATCCGGCCGGTTGCTCGCCACCTCCAAATCGAGGACGGCCTCCTCCCCCACCCACTCCAGGGGCTCGTGGCCGAACCCGAGCATGGCGAGGCGGTCCATCAGCGCCGCCGGATCTTCGGGCAGCGGGACGAGTTCGCGCAACCAGGAGAGCGGGACACGCATCGATGATCCCTCAGAACTGGCGCAGCAGGCGCAGGTCGTTCTCCCAGAAGAGCCGGATGTCGGGGATGCCGTAGCGCGCCATGACGACGCGGTCGCCGAAGCCGCCGAAGGCGAAGGCGGTGTAGCGCTCCGGGTCGATCCCGGCCATCTCCAACACGCGCGGGTGGAACATGCCGCACCCGCCCAGTTCCAGCCAGATGCCGTTGAACCATACGGCCATCTGCGCGCTCGGCTCGGTGAACGGGAAGTAGTCCGGCTCGAACCGGAGGCGCGCCTCCGGACCGAACATTTCCCGGGCGAAGGCGATGAGCACGCCCTTGAGGTCGGGTTCCTTGTCGCGCAGCGCCCGCACCATGCCGT
>CAYHPT010000230.1:0-2753 GCA_964358435.1 uncultured bacterium
GGGCCGCTGCCGCGGCGTGGTCGCCCTGGAGATGGCCACGGGCCGCGTCTGCGCCCTCACCGCGCGCTCCGTGGTCCTCGCCACGGGGGGCTGCGGCCGGGTGTTCCCCTTCACGACCAACGCCAACATCAAGAACGGCGACGGCATGGCGCTGGCCTACCGCGCCGGCGTCCCGCTGAAGGATATGGAGTTCGTGCAGTGCCACCCCACGGGGCTGCCCGGCACGGGAATCCTCATCACGGAGGCCGCTCGAGGGGAGGGCGGTATTCTGGTCAACAAGGACGGCTACCGGTACCTCCAGGATTACGGGCTCGGGCCGCCCGACCCATGGCCGCGGCTGCGGGCGATGGAACTCGGGCCGCGGGACAAGCTCTCGCAGTGCTTCGTCTACGAGATGCAGAAGGGCCGCACGATCACGGGGCCGTACGGCGACATCGTCTATCTGGATGTGCGCCACCTGGGTGAGAAGAAGATCGACGAAAAGATTCCCTTCGTGCGGGAACTGGCGCGGAAGTACGTCGGCATCGACCCGGTGCGCGAACCCATCCCGGTGCGGCCGGTGGTGCACTACATGATGGGCGGCGTGCACACCGACGCGCAGGGAGCCACCCCGCTGCCGGGCCTCTACGCCGCGGGCGAAGTCGCCTGTGTGTCCATCAACGGCGCCAACCGGCTGGGGTCGAACTCGCTATCAGAGTGCCTGGTCTTCGGCGCCCGGGCCGGACGGGCGGCCGCGGCATTTGCCCTGGAGCGCCCCGTCGCCGATCTCCCCTCGCTGGAGACGCAGGCGCGGGATGAGGAGCGGCGCATCACGACGACGTTCCTGCGGGCCGAGGGCTCTGAGCGCGTCTCCACCCTGCGGCAGGAGATGCAGCAGGCGATGGAGTCAGGGTGCGGCATCTTCCGCGACGAGGTCTCCCTGCAGGAGACCTGCAACCGGCTCGCCCGGGCACGGGGGCGCTTCCTGCGCCTCCGGTTGGATGACCACAGTCGCGTCTACAACACCGAACTGGTCGCCGCCCTGGAACTGGACTTCATGCTGGACGCGGCGGAGGCGGTGGCCTATTCCGCCCTGGCGCGCACGGAGTCCCGCGGCTCGCACCAGCGCACGGACCATCCAAAGCGCGACGACGCGCGCTTCCTCCAACACACGCTGGCCTACCGCACCGGCGGGGCGCCGCGGATCGACTACCTGGACGTAGTGATCACCCGCTGGGCGCCCGCCGAGCGGGTGTACGGGGGATGACGGTGGCCGGACAGACCGTCGTGGCGCGGACGATGTCCCTGGAGGTCTTCCGGTACCGGCCGGAGCAGGAGTCAGAGCCGACGTTCCAGACCTACGAAATTCCCTATCGCGAAGACTGGGTCGTCCTCGACGCCCTCAATTACATCAAGGATAGTGTGGACGGCAGCCTGACCTACCGCTGGTCCTGCCGCATGGGCGTCTGCGGCAGCTGCGGGGCGATGGTCAACGGCGTGCCCCAACTCACCTGCGCCACCTTCCTGAAGGACTATTATCCGCACACCGTCCGCGTCGAGCCGCTGGCGAATTTCCCCGTGGCGCGCGACCTGGCCATCGTCCTGGATGACTTCATGGCGAAGCTGGTGTCTGTCCGCCCGTGGATCGTCCGGCAGCAGGAGCAGCCGCTCGCGGCGGGCGAGTACCGGCAGACGCCGGAGGAGCTCGACCGCTACAAGCACTTCAGCATGTGCATCAACTGCATGCTCTGCTACGCGGCCTGCCCCATCTACGGCCTGGAGCCGGAGTTTGTCGGGCCGGCGGCGATCGCCCTGGCGCAGCGCTACAATCTGGATTCCCGTGACCAGGGACGGGGGGAGCGCATGGGGATCCTCTCCACGCACGAAGGGATCTGGGCCTGCACGCTGGTGGGGGAGTGCACCACCGTCTGCCCGGCGGAGGTCGATCCCGCTGGCGCCATCCAGCAGGCCAAGCTCAGCAGCGCGCTCGGCTGGCTGCGCAGCGTATTGATGCCGTGGGGGAACCGGTGAAAGCGTACCACCGCCCCACCGAGTTCAACTGGTGGCTGACGAACCGGGCCTACTTCCTCTTCGTTGTGCGGGAACTGACCAGCGTGCTCATCGCCGGCTACATGGTCTTCCTCCTCGTGCTGCTGCGCCGGGTGGCCGCCGGACCCGAGGCCTACGCCGCCTACCTGCGGTTCCTCGGCTCGCCGGGGATGCTGCTGTTTCACCTGGTCGCCCTGGCGGCCGCCCTCTATCACAGCATTACCTGGTTCGACCTGGCGCCGATGGCAGTCACGCTGCGCGTGCGCGGCCGGCGTGTGCCGGGAGCGACCGTGGTCGCGGCCAACTACGCCGCCTGGCTCGCGGTCTCACTGGTCGTGGCCTGGATCGTGCTGCGGAGGTAGGCGATGATTCACCGCAGCGAGCCCTTCTGGTGGTTGCTCTTCGCGGCGGGCGGCAGCGTGGCGGCGGTGCTGGCGCCCGTGCTGATCCTGCTGACGGGGATCGCCGCCCCCGCGGGGTGGTTCCCGCAGGCCTTCGCCTACGAGCACACCCGGGCGCTGGTTTCCCACCCAGTGGCGCGCCTCGTACTCTTTGGGGTGATCGCGCTCTCCCTCTTCCACTGGGCGCACCGCTTCCGCTACACCTTAGCCGAAGGGCTGGCCCTGAAACGCGCCTGGCTCCCCGTCGCCGTCGTCTGCTACGCCGCCGCCGTCATCGGGACCGTCTACGCGGCCGTCGTCATCCTGGCGCTCTGATCGCGCCGG
>CAYHPT010000231.1:0-2707 GCA_964358435.1 uncultured bacterium
GGCCGGCGTGTGCGCAGGTTGATCTCCAGGCCCACACCCGCTTCGTAGAGCCGGCCGAAGAGGCGGATGGAGCGCACCGCCGCCTGGGTGAAGATCGCCGCCTCCGGCACCGCAGCCGGCACGTGCCGCCGCGTTGCGGCCACGCGCAGCGCGTCCATCACGCGGGCGAGATCGATGCCCTGCGGGCAGCGCGCCGTGCACGCCTGGCAGCAGGCGCAGATCCAGAAGCTGTTGGCCCGCAGCAGCCGCTGCTCGCGTCCCAGCTGCAGGGCCCGCACCACCGCGTGCGGCGCTAGATCCATCGCCGTGGCCAGAGGACAGCCGCTGGTGCAGATCTTGCACTGGAAGCAGACGGAGAGGTCCTGGCCGCTCTCGCGCCGCACCTCTTCGGCGAGCGACGGCGCGACGGCGGTGACGGGTCCGGTCACGGCGTCCCCTCCGGGGTCTTCGTCTTCGCCCTCGTCCGTTTGACCGGCGACGGACCCAGGGCGGTGATCCGCTCGGTCATCTCCCGCGCTACCTCGGCGAAGCGCGGCCCCTGCGCGGAGGACAGGTTGTACATCTCCAGCCGCTCTCCGCTGATGCCCGCTTCGTCCAGGAGTTTCTTCAGGTACCGCACCCGGCTCTTCGCCTGCAGGTTGCCCACCTGGTAGTGGCATTGCCCTTCCAGACATCCCGCCACGAAGACGCCGTCCGCGCCGGCCTCAAACGCCCGCAGGATGTAGAGGGGATCGACCCCGCCGGTGCAGGGCAGCAGGATCACCTTCACATTGGGCGGGTAGCTCAGGCGCATCACTCCGGCCAGGTCGGCCGCCGCGTAGGCGCAGTAGAAGCAGCAGAAGGCGACGATCTCCACCGGCGCCTCCGAGCGCTGCCCTTCTCCGGCACGCGGTTCCACCGCGGCCGCGGGGACCACCGTATCCACCTCAACCGGCATGGACGGCCTCCCGCTGACCCAGCAGGGCGTCGATCTTCGCCAGCATCTGGTCCCGCGTGTAGTGCCCGAGACTCAGCGCATAGCCGGGGCAGGCGGCCACGCAGAGTCCGCACCCCTGGCAGCGCGTGGGATCGATCACCGCAACGCCGTCGGCATCGAAGGAGATGGCGTCGTAGGTGCAGAGCCGCAGGCAGGTCAGGCAGGTGGTGCAGCGGTCGCGGTCCACCGTGGCCACCACGCCGCCGACCTCCAGGCTGTCGCGCCAGAGCAGGGTCCCGGCGCGGGCGGCCGCGGCCAGGGCCTGGGCGATGGCCTCGCCGGCGGGCTTGGGATAGTGCGCGCCGCCGCAGAGGAACAGTCCCTCGCTGGCGAAGTCCGCCGGGCGGAGTTTCACGTGGGCTTCGAGGAAGAAGCCCTCCTGCGTCGCGGGGATCTTGAAGATCGTGGAGAGATCACCCGCGCCGTCGGCGGGAACCTGCGCCGGGGAGATCACCAGGAGATCGGCGGGTAACGCGATCTCCTCACCCAGGCTCTGGTCGCGCACGGTGACCGTGATGGCTTGCGACGTGCGGGTGATCTGCGGCGGAGCGTCGGGCGCGTAGCGGAAGACCTGCACGCCGGCGCGCCGGGCCTCCAGGTACACCTCCTCAGTGAATCCGTACGTGCGCACTTCGCGGACCAGGACGGCGACCGGAGCTTGGGGGTGGGCGCGCTTGTACGCGAGCGCCGCGGCAAGCGACTGCGCGCAGCAGGTCCGGCTGCAGTAGAAGGGCATCCGATCCCACGGGCCGGCACAAAGCAGCATGGCAACTGAGGGGGCGCGCTCCGCCGGCGCATCGGCGTCCGCGGCGCCTCCGACAATCCGCCGCTCGAAGGCGGAGAGGATGATGACGCGCGGGTCCTCGTCGACGCCGTAGGGAACCGGGCGCCACTCCTGCAGGCCAGTGGCGATGATGGTCGCGCCGTGCTGTACGATCCGCTCGCCCTCGGGTCCGGCCAGGGTCGTTGCGAAGTTGCCGACGGTGCCGCGGGAGGCGACGACCCGGTGCCCCGTGAACACGTTGATCAGCGGGTGCGTCGTCGCGCGGCCGATCAGATCGCGGAGGACCGCCGCCGGATCTGAGCCGTTCCACGTGACCAGCGGCGCGCGCAGCCGCCCGCCCAGCGTGGGCTCGCGCTCCACCAGCGTCACGGGGAACCCCTGATCGGCCAGGTTCAGCGCGGCGGTGAGGCCGGCGATCCCGCCGCCGATGACCAGAGCCTCGTGTCGCATCGGCACCGGGACCTTGTGCAGCGGGACCAGCCGGGCCGCCCGGGCGACGGCCGCCGTGATCAGCGCGCGGGCTTTCTCCGTGGCACCCGCCGGATCGGCCCCGTGCACCCAGCTGCACTGGTCGCGGATGTTGGCCATCTCGAAGAGGTACGGGTTCAGTCCGGCCTCGCGCAGCGCCTCCCGAAAGATCGGCTCGTGGGTGCGCGGTGTGCAGCTGGCCACGACGACGCGGTTGAGGTGTGATTCGGCGATCGCCTGCTTGATGCGGGCCAGCGCGTCGGTGGAGCAGGTATACAACGTCGTCTCGACCACGGCCACGCCGGGCAGCGTGCGCGTGTAGGCGGCCAGGCCCTGCACGTCCACGACCCCGGCGATGTTGGAGCCGCAGTGGCAGACGAAGACGCCGATGCGCGGCTCCGCCACATCCTCGATGGGCTCCGCCTTCTCCGGCTCGGGCCACGACCTGTGGCCGATGTGGGTGAGGGCGGAGGCGGCGG
>CAYHPT010000232.1:0-2605 GCA_964358435.1 uncultured bacterium
GATGCCCATAAACGCGCTCTTCTGAACGCCGAACCCGAACGGCAACATGACGGCCAGCCCGAACAGCAGGGGCACCGCCACCCCCGCCACCCCGGCGGCCGCGGCCACGCGCCCCACCCGCCTCATCTGCTTAAGGTCGGTCTCCAACCCGGCGATGAACATCAGCAAAACGACGCCGACGTTGGCCAGGAGAAAGACGCCCGCGGCCATGCCCTCGCCGGCGAAGGGCTTCAGGTGCAGGAGGTCGAGCAGCGAAGGCCCCAGGACCACACCGACCAGCAGTTCTCCCAGCACGGCCGGCTGGCCGAGACGCAGGCTCAGCCACCCCGCTCCCTTCGCCGCGGCGACGATCAGGGCCAGCAGCAGCAGGAAATTCAGGATCTCGTGATGGTCCGCCATGTAGGATTAGGGTTTGCTCAGGGGATTCGCGAACCCTTCGCCAGCATCTTGCCCTACCGGCCGGGGTCGTGTACACTCCGCCCGAAGGGGAGTAGCCACGGAGTCCTGCTCCGTGTCCGGGCCGTCAGCACGGTCGCGTAGACCCGGCCCGGCTCTCGCAGTCTTGCGGGGGCGAGACCTTCGCAGCCTGACATCACGGCGGCGGAGGCTCGCCTGTGTGTTTTCTGAGCGGCCTTCCCCCAAAGGAGATTGGCCAATGCCGGCAACCGTAGGTACCCCCTTGCTGTGGGGTGCGTTTACCCTCTTCGTTCTGGGACTGCTCGCCCTCGACCTGGGCGTCTTCCACCGGAAGGCGCACGCCGTCGGGCCCCGCGAGGCGCTGGGGTGGAGCATCTTCTGGATCGCCCTGGCGCTGCTCTTCAACGCCGGGGTGGTCTGGTGGTTCGGCGCCCAGCGCGGGCTGGAGTTCCTCACCGGTTACCTGATCGAGAAGGCCCTCAGCGTCGACAATATCTTCGTCTTCCTGGTGATCTTCTCGTACTTCTCCGTGCCGGCCGCCTACCAGCACCGCGTCCTCTTCTGGGGCATCCTGGGCGCCATCGTCTTCCGCGTCATCTTCATCCTGGCCGGCGCCGCGCTGCTGGCCGCGTTCCACTGGGTGATCTATGTGTTCGGTGGGCTGCTCATCATCACGGCGGTCCGGATCGTCCGCGCGCGGGACGAGGAGGTGCACCCGGAGCGGAACCCGCTGCTCCGCCTCGTCCGCCGCTACGTGCCGGTGGTTCCCACCTACCAGGGCGCGCGGTTCTTCGTCCGCGCCGGCGGCCGCCTGCTGGCCACGCCGCTGCTCCTGGTGCTGGTGGTAGTGGAGGCGACGGACATCGTCTTTGCCATCGACTCGATCCCGGCCATCTTCGCCGTGACCGGAGACCCGTTCATCGTCTACACGTCCAACATCTTCGCCATCCTGGGCCTGCGCGCGCTCTTCTTCCTGCTCGCCGGGGTGCTGACCCGGTTCCAGTACCTCAAGATCGGGTTGGGACTGGTGCTGGCCTTCGTGGGGACGAAGATGCTGATCAGTGACCTCTACAAGATCCCCATCGGTCTCTCGCTCGCCGTCGTGGCGGCCCTCATCGGCGGCGCCGTCGTCGCGTCGCTCCTCCGGCCTCCCAGCAAGCCGCCCGTACCCGTCCACACGCACGACGGGGTGCCGGTGTCGTCGCCGTTCCCGGATGGCGAATCGAACGAGTAGACGCTCAGGCTGCCGGCTTCTCGCCGTCAGATCAGAGGAGGAACAGGAACACGAAATACGCGACCATCAGCACCGCGCCGATGGGGATGGCGATCACCGCCCACTCCCGGCTCTTGATCCCCAGTTTTCCCGCGGCGATGATGTTAGGAATGTTGCCGGGGATGAGCATGCCGCCGCTGACCAGCAGGCCCATCAGGACGGCCCGCACCTGGATTCCGGTCATGCGCGGGCTGATCTCCGCGGCCGTGAGCGGGGCATTGTCGAGGATGGCCGAGACCAGGTTGATCCAGTAGAGCACCGGAGCGCCGAGCGCGATGACGTAGCGGTCGATGATCGGCTTGAACCCCTCGCCCAGGAAGGTCAGCGCCATGACGAACAGGTAGACGCGCGCCGCGCGGGTGAACACGTCGCGGTAGGACTCCGGACCCGTGACGGGCGCCACTTCGTCCGTCGGCACGACCGGCATCCGATGCGCCCAGGCGACGACGCCCAGCGCCAGCACCCCGGGCACCACCCAGACGCCGAGCAGACGAAAGAGGAACCAGAAGTCCTGATCAAGTTTGGCCGTGGCGATGGTGCTTAGCGGCTCACCCACGGGGGTGAGGGCCGCGCCCAGCCCGATGGCGAAGCAGGCCAGCACCACGATGCGCACCTCGTCGGAGCGGCGCAGGCGTAAGGCGGCGATAAACTCGACCAGGACCAGCGCGGCGATGATGGCGGTAATGATACTGGCGGCCAGCCCGAGGACCGCGGTGGCCACGGCGGCGAGCACCCCGGGTCCGCTGCGCGCCAGCATCCAACGGATGCCCTGGTCCAGCCGGCGCCGCCCCCAGGTGAAGGCCGCGCCGGAAAGGAAGACCGCGATCGTGATGGGGATGGGGTGGCGCAGACCCTCTCCCAGTAGATGCAGGTTTAGCACCCCCGAGGCCAGTGCCGAGAGGACGCCCATCACCA
>CAYHPT010000233.1:0-2602 GCA_964358435.1 uncultured bacterium
ACCAGCGGTGACCCCCGGTGGCGGCAGGTGGCGGAGACCGCCGGGCACCAGGTGCACGCGGAACGGAGACAGATCGAGTGCGTCCTCTGCCACTCCCAGGCGGTGCACCGTATCCAGCCGTCGACCGCGGTCTGCGCCAAGTGCCACCAGGCGCAGGCTGCCGGGGCGCGCGCCATCAAGATCCCGCAGATGGCCGAGTTCCACTGCGTGGACTGCCACCAGTTCCTGCGGTTGAACAGCCCGCTGCGGCCGACCCGGCAGACCTGTCTGGGCTGCCATCAGGCGCTGCCGCCGAAGAAGACCGTGGGCTTCCCGCCTCCCGTCGCGCACATCACCCTGACGTGCAGCACCTGTCACAAGCCGCACGAGAAGGCCCAGCCCGTGGTCGCCTGTGCGAGCTGTCATGCCAGCGCGCGACCAGCGCTGCATCAGCGGCCGACTCACGCGGCGACCACCTGCACGACATGCCACCAGCCGCACGCCTGGAAAGTGCAGTCGCGGCAGACCTGCCTCTCCTGCCACCAGGACAAGACCACGCATAACGCGCCGACAACCTGTAATACCTGCCACGGCTTCAAGTAGCGGGGGCGCCGATGAACCTTCGCGGTCTGCACCTTTTGCTCACCTACCAGTGCAACCTCGAGTGCGACCACTGCTTCGTCTGGGGGAGTCCCTGGCAGGAAGGTACGATGACGATCCAGGACATCCGCCGGATCCTGCAGCAGGCCCGGGACGTCGGCACGATTGACTGGATCTACTTCGAAGGCGGCGAGCCTTTTCTCTACTACCCCATCCTGCTCCACGGGGTGCGCATAGCCGCCCACGTGAAGTTCCGTGTCGGCGTGGTCTCCAACGGCTTCTGGACCACCGACCTAAAGGACGCCCTCGAGTGGCTCCGGCCTTTCGCCGGCCTGATCCAGGATCTCTCCATCAGCCGCGATCCGTACCACGGCGGCGAGAAGTCCGGCCGCCAGGCGGAGAACGCGCAGGCGGCGGCCGAGATTCTGGGCATTCCGCTGGCCGTGATCACGATCGCCGCACCGGAGGCAACCGGCGCCTCGGCTGCGGTGGGCCAGCTTCCACCTGGGGAATCGGCGGTCATGCACCGCGGGCGGGCGGCGGCCCGCCTGGTGGAACGCGCGCCCCGGCAATCCTGGACTGACTTCGTCACATGTCCCCATGAGGATCTGCGTGATCCCGGCCGGGTGCACGTGGACCCGTTCGGCTACGTGCACCTCTGCCAGGGCATCGTGCTGGGTAATCTCTTCCGCACCCCGCTGCGCGAGATCTGCGCGGAGTACGATCCGGACGCCCATCCCATCGCCGGCCCACTGCTCGCCGGCGGCCCGGCGGAACTGGTCCGCCGGTACGGGCTACAGGCGGGGGAGGGCTACGCGGACGCCTGCCATCTCTGCTACGAGGCCCGCCGCGCGCTGCGCGCGCGGTTCCCGGACGTCCTCACCCCGGATCAGATGTACGGCGTCCCCGCGGAATCCTGAACCGACGACCTGACCGTCACCAGTGCTGGTGCACGAGCGCGCGGATGCGCCGGTCGTAGATCTCCCGGATCCGCGCCATCGCCGTGTCCGGCAGGACCGGCAGATCGGCGGCATGGACGTTATCCTCGACCTGCGCCGGGTTCTTCGCCCCCGGAATGGTACTGCTGACCGCGCCGAACATCAGAATCCAGCGCAGGGCCAACTGCGCCATCGTGGCGCCGGGCGGCACGAGCGGGCGCAGTTCCTCTACCGCGGCCAGGCCCTCCTCGAAGTCCACCCCGGCAAAGGTCTCCCCCCGGTCAAACGCCTCGCCGTAGCGGTTGAAGTTCCGGTGGTCGTCAGGGGCAAACGCCGTGGCGGGCGTCATCTTGCCGGTGAGCAGTCCAGAGGCCAGCGGCACCCGCGCCAGGATGCCCAGGCGGCGGCGCTGGGCCGCGGGGAAGAACTCCTCCGCCGGCTTCTGCCGGAGGATGTTGAAGATGATCTGCACTGACTGCACGTGGGGATACTCGATCGCCTTCAGGGCTTCGGCGACCCTCTCCACGCTGACGCCGTAGTAGCGAATCTTCCCTTGCGCGGCCAGGTCATCCAGCATCCCGAAGACCTCCGGTCGATCGTAGACCTCTGTCGGCGGGCAGTGCAGCTGCAGCAGGTCGATGGTCTCGGTGCGCAGGGCGCGCAGGCTGTCCTCCACGAAGGCGGTGAGGTTCTGGCGATTGTAACCGGCGGCGGCGTGGGGCCGGAGGCGGCGCCCGGCCTTCGTGGCAACGTAGAAGGGCTCGCGCCGCTCCTGCCGCAGGCGGGCCAGTAGCCGCTCGCTGCCGTAGACGTCCGCGGTGTCGAAGAAGTTCACGCCCAGATCCAGCGCCCGGTGCAGCGCGGCCATCGAGGCGCGTTCGTCCACCGGGCCCCAGGCGCTGCCAATGGCCCAGGTGCCGAACCCGATCGCCGAGATCTTCCAGCCCGTGCGGCCGAACTCGCGGTACTCCACCCCCGATTCCTCCCTCGCAGATCAGACGCCCACCCGATACCCCTCCGAACGGTCGCTCCATAGATTGTAAGTGAGTGAAAACGAGGAGTCCTGGGGGAGCGGGGACTTCTCC
>CAYHPT010000234.1:0-2592 GCA_964358435.1 uncultured bacterium
CCCCGGTGGGACTGCCCAAAGGAGGAAGGACCATGAAGGCGCAGCAGACCGGCGGGCGTGTCGAACGCGACACGCTCGGTGAGCTGGAGATTCCCGCGGACGCCTATTACGGCGCCTCGACCGCCCGGGCCATTCGCAACTTCCCCATCAGCGGGCTGCGCTTCCCGCGGCCGTTCATCTACGCGCTGGGGATGATCAAGCGGGCGGCGGCCGAGGTGAACATGGAACTCGGCCTGCTAGACCGGCGCGTCGGGCAGGCCGTCGTCCAGGCGGCCCAGGAGGTCGCCGACGGCCGCTTCGACGAGCACTTTCCCATCGACATCTACCAGACGGGGTCGGGCACCTCGACCAACACGAACGCCAACGAGGTCATCGCTAACCGGGCCAGCGAGATCCTGGGCGCGGCGCGTGGGTCGAAGACGGCTCACCCCAACGACCATGTGAACATGTGCCAGTCCAGCAACGACGTCATCCCCACGGCGATCCACGTGGCCGCGCTGCTGCAGATCCGCCAGGGATTGCGCCCCGCGCTGGAAGAGCTGGCGCGGTCGCTGGCGGCCCAGGCGAAGGCCTTCTACCCGATTGTCAAAACCGGCCGCACCCACCTGATGGACGCGACGCCGATCCGCCTGGGACAGGAATTCGAGGGCTACGCCGGGCAGGTGGAGCGGGCGCTGCGCCGGCTGGCGCACGCGGAGGAGGACCTCGGCGACGTGCCGCTCGGGGGGACGGCCGTGGGCACCGGCATCAACGCCCATCCCGAATTCGCCGCCCGCGCCTGCGCGCGCATCTCGGAGTTGACCGGCGTGCAGATCCGCGAAACGACTAACCATTTCCAGGCGCAGGCGTGCCTCGACGCGCTGGTCTTTGCCTCCGGCGCGCTGCGCGCCTACGCCACGGGGCTGATGAAGATCGCCAACGACATCCGCTGGATGGGCTCCGGGCCGCGGGCGGGGCTGGCGGAACTGCAACTGCCGGCGGTGCAGCCCGGTTCCTCGATCATGCCCGGCAAGGTCAACCCGGTGATCGCCGAATCGGTCATCCAGGTCTGCGCCCAGGTGCAGGGCAATGACCTCGTCGTCGCCCTGGGCAATCAGTGGGGGTTCTTCGAGTTGAATACGATGATGCCGGTGATGGCGCACAATCTGCTGCAGTCCATCGCCCTGCTCGCGGCGGCCTCGCAGAACTTCGCGACCCAGTGCATCGATGGGCTCGTCGCCACCGACCGCGGCCCCGCGCTGGTGGAACAGGGGCTGATGCTGGCCACGGCGCTGGCGCCGGCGATCGGCTACGACAAGGCGGCCGAGATCGCCAAGGCTGCCGCGGCGACCGGGCGGACCATCCGCGAGATCGTTCGCGAGCGCTCCGGTCTCAGCGAAGCGCAGTTGCAGGAACTGCTCAACGCCGAGGCGATGACCGCGCCCGGCCTCAAGGGCGGCGGCGGGGGCGGATAAGCGGGGAGGTGCGTCCATGCTGCGGGTCATCCACGCTTATGACGTGAAGTCCGGGATCGACGAAGAGGCTTTCGTCGAGTGGCTGGACAGCCAGCTCGACGAGGTCACCCGCCGTTTCGGCTGCATCGGGCGGAAGACCTGGGTCTTCCTCGACGGGTTTGAGGGAACCTACGAACGGCATAAAGACATCCGCCGCCCCAGGTATCTCAACGAAGCCTTCTGGGTGGGCGAGGAAGCGGCAAACACCTTCCGGCAGTGGCTCCTCTCCCCGGAGGGCGAGCCGCTGCGCCGGCGCTGGTTCGACTCCATCACCGACCACACCGTCCTCCGCTACGTCGATTACGAACCCGCGCGCGTCGTGACCGACGACTGATGGCGGAACACACCTTCGACGCCGTCATCGTCGGCGCCGGCGGCGCGGGCCTGCGCGCGGCCGTGGAACTCGCCGGGCAGAACGTCGCCGTCGTGAGCAAACTGTATCCGCCGCGCTCCCACACCGGCGCGGCGCAGGGCGGTATCGGCGCGGCGCTGGGCAATCTGGAAGAAGACCACCCGGAGTGGCACACCTTCGACACGATCAAGGGCGGCGACTACCTGGTGGATCAGGACGCGGCCGACCTGATGTGCCAGGAGGCCGTGGAGACGGTCTACGAACTGGAGCATTGGGGCCTGCCCTTTGACCGCACGCCCGACGGGCGGATCGCCCAGCGCCGCTTCGGCGGGCACACCCGCAATTTCGGCGAGGGGCCGGTGCGGCGGGCCTGCCACGCCGCGGACCGCACCGGCCACATGATCCTGCAGACCCTCTACCAGCAGGGCATCAAGCAGGGCATCCGCTTCTTCGACGAGTTCCAGATGCTGGATCTCCTGATCGCGGACGGCGCCTGCGCCGGCTTGGTCGCCTACGAGATCCGTACCGGCGAGCTGCACACCTTCCACGCGAAGGCGGTGCTGCTGGCCACCGGCGGCTTCGGCCGCATGTACAAGGTGACGAGCAACGCCCACGCGCTCACCGGTGACGGCGTGGCCATCGCCTGGCGGCGCGGCGTGCCGCTGATGGACATGGAGTTCTTCCAGTTCCACCCGACGGGGCTGGACCGCCTGGGCATCCTCCTCTCCGAAGCGGCGCGCGGCGAGG
>CAYHPT010000235.1:0-2552 GCA_964358435.1 uncultured bacterium
AGATCGCCGGTCTCCATCTGCACCAGGTGCCTGAGAAAGCGGTCGCGCCGCTCCAGCACCTCCGCCGACTGCGCCCAGGCCACCGCCCGCCCGATCCGCCCCGCCGCGAGCGCGGCCAGGAAGCGCGCCCGCTCCCTTGCTGCGCCGTACCGCTCCACCAGCACGCGCTCGATCTCCGCCGTGGGAATCAGCGCGCAGCGCACAAACTGGCAGCGCGAGGTGATCGTCGCCGGCAGCGGCACCGTGGTCTCGGCGATGAGGATGATGATGACGTCCGGCGGCGGTTCCTCCAGGACTTTGAGCAGACTGTTGGCCGCGCCCAGGCTGAGCAGCTCCGCGTCGGCGATGATGTAGACCTTGGTCCGGGCCTCGTAGGGCGGGAAGTGGGCGTCATGTTTCAGGGCGCGGATCTGGTCTATGGGAATCTGCTTCAGCGCACGGGGCTGGTCGGTCTGGTCCTCCTTGTCCTTGTGCTCCTTGCCAACCGCTACGAGGAATTGCCGGTTGGCGATGTCCAGCACGCGCACGTCGGGGTGGTTCCCCTCGGCGATGCGCCGGCAGGTGCGGCACGTGCCGCAGGCGTCCCCGTCCGCCGGCCGCTCGCAATTCAAGAACTGGGCGAAGGCCAGGGCGAGGAGGCGCCGGCCGGTGCCGGCCGGGCCGACGAAGAAGTAGGCGTGCGCCGGGCGCGCCACGCGCACGGCCGAACGTAGCAAGAGCATGGCGTGGTGCTGGTTGACGATGTCGCGGAAGGGCATGCGGCGGGGCGCGCTAGATGCGCTCCATGCGGTCGACGCTGAGGACGAAGACAATGGCGCCGCCGACCTCCACTCTCACCGGGTACGTCACGTAGGAGTCCACCGGTTCGACGACCGGCGGCATCGGGCTGAGCAATTGCTCGCGACGATGACAGATCTTCTGGATAGTGCCGAGGACCTCGTCCACCTGCTCGTCCGGCACGCCGATTATGATCGTGCTGTTCCCCTCGCGCAGGAACCCGCCCGTGCTGGCCAGCATGGTGGCCTGGAACTGCACGCCGGTGAGGGCCTCGATCAACCGGCCCCCATCCTTTTCCTGGACGACCGCCAGGACGAGTTTGATCGGCCTCCGCCCCCTAGGAGGTGACCTGCCGGCCGGCGAGCAGCCCAGCGACCGCCCGCACGACCTCGTGGTGCACGTGCTCGACGTTACCCTGTGCGTCGATGACGACGAATCGCTTCGGCGATTCGCGCGCCAGTTGGAGAAATCCTGCCGCACGCGCTGGTGGAAGGCCAGCGTCTCCTGCTCGATGCGGTCGCCGCCCGCCGCGCCCGTGCGGCTCGCGGCTTTCACGCGCGCCAGGCCGCCGGCGGGATCGATGTCCAGCAGGACGGTGAGATCCGGCAGCAGCCCGCCGGTAGCAACCTCATTCACCGTGCGCACCAGCCCGACGTTCAGGCCCCGGCCGAAACCTTGATAGGCCAGGGACGCGTCGACGTAGCGTTCCGAGAGGACCGTCGTGCCCCGCGCCAGCGCGGGCCGCACCACCTCGCGCACAAACTGTGCCCGCGAAGCGGCGAAGAGCAGCATCTCCGTCTCCGGCACCATCTCCCGGTGTGATTCGTCGAGCAGCACCTGGCGGATGCGCTCGCCGATGGGGGTACCGCCGGGCTCACGAGTGTAGAGAACGTCCACCCCCGCGCGCCGCAGGTGCTCCCCGAGCCGCCGGCCCTGGGTGCCCTTGCCCGCACCGTCCGGGCCTTCCAGCGTGATGAAGAAACCGCGCACCCTTCGGCCGCCGGTCCTACTTCGGGAAGATCACGACGCGGCGCAGGGGTTCCTCGCCCCGGCTCTCCGAGGCGAGGTCGTAGCGCTGGATCAGTTGGTGCTGCAGCCGGCGGACGTAGGAGTTCTGCGGCGAGAGTTCCACCGGCTGCGCCGATTCGAAGACCTCGGCGATCGCCTCCTCCACCTCGCGCAGCGCCGAGACCTCTTCCCCCATGTACTCCTCGACGTCGAAGACCTCGCGCAGGAACGCCTGGATCTGGGAGACGGTGTTGCTCTTGATCAGGTGCAGCGGGATGCCGCGGGCCTGCGCGTCGCTCAACTTCTTCGGCCGGCGCTTCTCCTGAGAGCGGAGCGAGAGCACGATGTCGGCGTCGGAGAGCGTGTCGGTGAGGTAGGCCGGGACCTTCAGTTCGCGGATCGCCCGCTCCAGGCGGTTCCGGCTGACGGCGTAGGGGTAGATGCGCAGGATGCGCTTGCCCGGGCGCTCGCCGTCCCCCGCCGGCGCCGGCGCAAATGGTCCCTCTGCCGCCCACGTCTCCACCTTTACTGGCGGCTGGGTGATCTGCACCTCGCCTTCGTCGGTGCGCACGCGCAGTTCCGGTCGCGGCGGCGCGCCCCGCAGGAAGCGGTCCACGATCGTTGCGACGTCGTGGTGCACGGCCAGCCGGTCCTTGTTCTGGATCTCAATGACCACGTCGAAGGTCGGCGGGGCCTTCCGCTCCAGGACGGTCTTCTGCGTGCCGCGGCGGCGCGCTTCCTCGTCGGAAAGGGTCACCGCCTGGATG
>CAYHPT010000236.1:0-2551 GCA_964358435.1 uncultured bacterium
CTCGAACCGTTTGCCCTCCGCGCTCAGGTGATCCGCGAGGATGATGGCTCGGTGACGATCGCCGTGGACGAACTCGAATGGGCGGTGAACGCGCCGACACGGGATGCCGCCACGCGGGAACTGGTTCAGGATCTCCGGCGGTACGCGGAGGACTACCTGGCACGCGCACAGGTGTTTTTGCGGGCGCCGAACCGGCGGGTACACTTTCCGTACGTGCTGCGCATCCTCCTCGCGGAAACGGATGAACAGGTGCGGCGCATGCTGACCCTGTAGTGCCTCCGACGTTTCGTCATCTGAAGCGGTTCTGCGAAGGAGACCGCTGGGTGCTGATCCGCTCGACCGATCACTGGTATTACGAGAAGGTCCTTCCTGACGGTCGCGTGCTGCGGACGAAGGTGAGCCGGGCGCTCCAACGGGAAATCCCGCGACACTTGTGGGAGCGGATTCTCAAGCACCAGCTGCACATCACCGCAGAGGAGTTCTGGAAGAAGATCCGCTGACGTGCGGCAGATCTTGCTCCTCCTCGTCCTCCTGGTGTTCGCGGCCGCGCTGCGCGTAGCCCGGCTGGACATCCCCTCGCGCTTGATCTTCGACGAAATCTACTACGCCAAGGCGGCCAACCAGTATCTGCACCGCCAGGAGATCACCGAGGAGATCACCCACCCGCCGCTCTCCAAACTGCTGATCGCCCTGGGCATCCGCCTCTTCGGCAACCGCGCCTTCGGCTGGCGTATCATGCCCGCATTGGCCGGGGTCCTGCTGGTGCTCGCGACCTATCTGCTCGTTTGGGAAGTGCTGCGCATTCCCTTCGCGGCGGTGGCCGCGGCGATGCTGGTGGCCGTGGACGGGCTTGCCTTCGTCGAGAGCCGCATCGCCAAACCGGACATCTTCCTCGCGCTGTTCCTGGTGACGAGTTACTGGGCGTTCTGGCGCTACCTGCGGCGCGGTCGCGTGGGCTGGCTCTACCTGTCGGGCCTGGCGGCGGGCGCGGCGGTAGCCACGAAGTGGACCGGGCTGGCGCCGCTGGGGACGATCCCGATCTACCTGGCGTACCTACTTGGTCAGGGCCGATGGTCCATGCCGCAGCGGCGCCACTGGCTCCACCTTATCCTCGCCTACACCGGCGTGCCGGCCGCGGTGTACCTGGCCACCTGGATCCCGTATTTCCTCCTCGGGCATAGTGTGCGGGACCTGCTGCAGTTTCACCTCTTCATGTTTCGCTTCCACTCCGGGTTGACGGCGACCCATCCCTACCAGTCGCACTGGTGGTCCTGGCCGCTGCTGCTGCGCCCGATCTGGTACGAGTTCGAAGAGGTGCAGAAGGGGTTCTACCGCGGTGTGCTGGCCATCGGGAACCCGGTGCTGTGGTGGTTCAGCCTGGCGGCGCTCGTCTCCGTGGGGTGGGAGGCGGTGCGCCGGCGGGACCCGGGCGCGATCTTCATCGTCGTCGGCTTCCTGGTGAGCTATGCGCCTTACGCCTTCATCGGCCGGGCGCTCTTCCTCTACCACATGCTCCCGGCGCTGCCGTTCATGGTGATGGCCAGCGCGGCCGCGCTGGCGCGCCTGCGCAGCCACCTGGGTGCGCTGCTCCCGCTGCTCTACCTGGCCGTCGCCGTCGCTTGGTTCGTCGCCTACTATCCGGTGCTAGCGGCGCTGCCGATCGCCGTGGCCCGCTTCTACCGTCTGATGTGGTTCGGCACGTGGCTGTGACCGCCGGCCGCCTCACCATCAGCGCCGTCCTGCCCGCCTATAACGAGGAAGCCAACCTGGAGGGCACCGTGCGCGCGTTGGCGCCGGTGCTGGCGCAAGTCGCGGCGGACTACGAGATCCTGGTGGTGGACGACGGGTCCGCCGACCGCACGGCGGAGATCGGTCGCCGCCTGGCTGAGGAATTCCCGCACGTGCGGCTGCTGCGCCACGAGCGCAACCGGGGATACGGCGCGGCGCTGCGCACCGGGTTCGCCGCGGCCCGAAAGGAGTGGATTTTGCTCCTCGATGCCGACGGGCAGTTCCTCCCGGGGGAAGTGGAGCGGTTCGTTCCGCCCGCGCCCGGCGCCGACCTCGTTCTGGGCTACCGCCGGCAGCGGGCCGACCCCGCCCACCGTCGCTTCTTTGCCGCGGTCTGGCGGGTCCTGGTCGGTCTGCTGCTTGGGGTGTGGGTGCGCGACACCAACTGCGGGTTCAAGTTGATGCGTACGGTGCTGGTACAGTCCCTGGATCTGCAGTCGGTGGGCGCGCTGATCAGCGCGGAGTTGCTGGCGAAGGCGCGCCGCCGAGGCGCGGTGATGATAGAGGTGCCGGTGACGCACGTGCCGCGGCGGTGGGGCCGGCAGACCGGCGGCAGCCTGCGGGTGACCCTGCGTGCCTACTACGAACTGGCCCGCCTGGGCTGGCGGATCAGACGATTCCCCGCGACGGCCGCGAATCTGCATCGCCGCCGGGGCCCCCAGAGATGAAACCGACCTAACTTCCGGAAACAGCACCAGACCTTTAGGGTAAGCCGCAGAGAACCTCCCGCCGCACCGAAGCCAGACATCCTGGTCCGCCTTCG
>CAYHPT010000237.1:0-1760 GCA_964358435.1 uncultured bacterium
CCCCCACCCTCTCCGCCAGGGCGCGCCGCTCCGGCCGCACGTCGGAGGCGGCGACGAAGGCGGCGCCGGAGAGCCGCAGCACAGGGATGGCCATCAGGCCGATGGGGCCGCAGCCGATCACCGCCACGCGCTTCCCCGCGGGATCGGTGGCCAGCGCGGTATGCACGGCGTTGCCCAGGGGATCCATCACGGCGGCGACCTCCACCGGGACACTGGCCCGGTGGAGCCGCCAGGCGTTGCGCGCGGGCATGGCCACGTAGTCGGCGAAGGCGCCGTCGCGGTCGATGCCGATAATCTCCAGCCGGTCGCAGATGTGCCGGTCGCCCCGCCGGCAAGGCGGACATTCGCCGCAGGCGACGTGCCCCTCCCCGGCGACGAAGTCGCCGCAGCGCACCTCCGTGACGTCGGGCGCGACGTCGACCACGGTGCCGCAGAACTCGTGGCCGATGATGCGCGGCGGGTGGATGCGCGAGGCGGCCCACTCGTTCCAGTTGTAGATGTGCAGGTCGGTGCCGCAGATGCCGCCGGCCTCCACCTGGACCAGGATCTCCCCGGCGCGCAGCGCCGGTACGGGCATGGTGGCCAGCGCCAAGCCCGGGCCGGGCGCCGGTTTGACCAGGGCGCGCATCTCTGTGGGAACGGCGGGGGTGCGGTCGCGCAGCGGCGCGGGGTGCGGAGCGGGCGGCCGCGCCACCATCAGCGGCGGGTCGCCTTCCCCACCCCGACGAAGTCGCGATAGGTCTCCAGCGTGTGGCGGACCTGCTGGGGCAGCGTATCTACGACGCGGGCGATCACGCGCATCGTCATCTCCACGGCCGTCTTCTTGTCCTCGATGCCAGAGTCCTCGGTGAGAACCGTGTTCAGATCGTAGCAGCGGCAGGCTTGGTGCATGATGCGGAAGAGCTCGAACTCCTCCGCCAGCGTCTCCGGCACGTCGGGGCGGGTGGCGAAGGTCTGGGCCAGGGCTTCGACGCTGTGCCCCTCTCCCTCGCGCGCTTCCGTCTCCCGCTCCAGCGCCACGATGTAGGCCTTCTCGCGCTCGTCGTCGGTGGCGCGGTAGGCGTTGTAGGCGATCTCCCGCTTGCGCTCGGGCGTCTCGCCGATGAGCAGCCGGCCCAGGACGCGCTGCCGGGAGAGGTGCTCCAGGACCGTCGGGTCGCGGCGGTCTCGCTTCAAGAGAATCACCGTGGCCAGATGGGCCGGTTCCATGGGGTTGGCGAAGACCTGCCCCGCCGGCAGCACCCTGGTGATGTCGAGCATCGCCCGGGCGTTGTCGAAGGCGATCATGCGGGCCAGGGCCAGGCGCAGTTGCGCCGGATCCATCGCCCCCAGGGCCGCCGCGTCCCGGCCGGAGCCGCTGCGGATCGCCTCCCGCAGATCGTCCAGCAGCGGGGCGATCTCCCGCAGGTAGCCCGCGGTGACGGCGGGAACGTTCTCCATCTTCGAGCGGAGCATCTCGTGCGCGGAGAGCGGAAAGTTCTCCACCAGGTTGGTGCGGAGGTAGAAGATCTTCTCAGAAGTAAAGGCGTAGGCCTGGATCGGCGCATCCCGGTCGAGGTCGGCGAGCGCCACGTTCACCTCGCGGTTCTCCAGGTCGAGGCCGTGCACGGTCCCCGCCCCGTCGCGGCCGCGCTCCTCCAGCCAACGGAACACCCGGTAGCCGCGCACCTCGCCGCCCGGCACGGAGACGCGCATGGGATGGATGCGCCGCCCGTCCCGCGTGCCGTAGGTGTAGCGCACGTAGACCCAGTCGTCGGAGT